>CALKXZ010000205.1 GCA_938003775.1 uncultured Granulosicoccus sp.
CACCGATTAGTGAATCTGTGAAAGTTTTGGCAGCCATGACCAATGATCTGACTGCGCCCAAAAAACGGGTACCATAAACTTCTGGCCAAATCGCACCAAACAGGGAGTTTGAAATACCATTGGAAATGCCGTGCAACACCATATAAATAATGATAGCTACTGACATGTCCATCCAACCTAGCAGAAAGTTTCCAATTCCTAGTGGTATTAGGAAGCTCGGGAGTAGTGCCCGTGCACTAAATCGATCAACCATCACTCCCGAAAGCAACGAGAATACGATTGTTGTAATCGCAGCTATGGCAATCGACCCGGCAATCAACTCTCGCGACCAGGTCTTTAATTCACTGATATGAGTTTGATGGAAAAACACAGCCGTACCGATAAATGAGGGTGCCACAATGCCCGCAAGTAATACCCAGAAGACAGGGTCTGTTAGTACTTCAGTATGCGTCCATTGCTTGACGTTTTCCGAATCTTCCAATTCGGGTGGTTGGCCCCTTGGTACTCTTTCCTTTTTCATCAATAGAAAAGTTGCAGGCATTGCTACAAATACCATCAAAGCAGATGCCAATGCCCAACTTGTACGCCAGCTGATTATCGCAAACAGACTCACTGTGATCAGTGGCAAAATGCCTGAACCGATCTGAAAACCCATTGACGTAATGGATACCGCCCGACCTCGCTCAGCGGTATACCAGCGCCCCATGGCAACCATAGCAATATGAGACATCATGCCTTGTCCGAATAAGCGCAGTGCATATATGACCAGCATCAACATCCATACAGATGAGACTAACGACATGCCAAGACAGGCCAAACTCAGCGCAAGACAAACCCAAAATGCAACATGGCTAACTGAGTAATGATCTACCACTCGCCCCAACCATATCAATGTGATGGCACTGGCAAGGGTTCCAATCATATAGATACTACCGAATTCACCATGGCTTAGCGAAAACGATTCTCTGATCTCACTGCCATATAAGGCAATGAAATAGGTCTGGCCAAAACTTGAGAAAAATGTCAAAGTCAGACCACCGAGCAGCCACCGCGCGTTAGTCCGGATAAATGCAAGCGTGTTTGGCATGTTGTGCCCTTGTGGGCAGATACTCAGTGTTTAGAGACTTGGTGATTGCTGCTGCCATGGCCAGGCAACAGTGTTTTGAAAATACTCACAGCTCTCTGATGCGGTTGCAGACAAAAGGGAGAACGCCACACAGACGCACAACATATAGGTACATGTACACAGTATTAAAAATATTGAGCAGATTATCAGCAGCATTAAACAACACAGACCAGCCAGCTCAAGTATAAGAGGAATCGATATCCTTTTGTTAAAGATAAGGCCGTTTGACCGACTGTAGCCTAGGATAGTTTATGGAACAAACGCTTTACATGTAACTGTGTCATTACCAAGCGAAAGTGGCGGTCTAATTACCAAACCATTATGTCGTATCACGATAGCAACATTCCATTCGGACTGCAATTCGAACACGCTGATCGTAAATCGGGTTTCTACAAAGCAGACATTCGCATGGTTAGCGAATGAAGGTTAGATTTTGGCGGGAAAGTCCCCATAGCAGTCGTTCAGATGTTACTAGCACTCACCCAATTGGTGTAACTAAACTCAATTGAATGAGAGCGATTTTGCTTAACGTGCTAAGGC
This sequence comes from uncultured Granulosicoccus sp., assembly GCA_938003775.1. Taxonomy (GTDB): domain Bacteria; phylum Pseudomonadota; class Gammaproteobacteria; order Granulosicoccales; family Granulosicoccaceae; genus Granulosicoccus. The sequence continues at coordinate 1,667 of CALKXZ010000205.1, forward strand.
ATTGAGCACTAACGCAGAAATTATCAGCCCGCCCCCAGTGAAATGGTAGCCCTCGATAGCTTCACCGAGAAATATCACGCCAAAAATTCCACCCAAAAACGGGACGAGATTATTGTATGGAGCAGCGACAGCAGGCCCAACAATGCCGGTCGCTTTATTCCAAGCAAAGAACGCCAATATGGATGGGAAAACAGCGAAGTAGATCATTGACCACGCTGTGGAAGGAGTATTAGGAAGCGGTATGTCAGTAGGTAAGAACACAACGCCCATGAAAATGAGAATAACTGTACCTGTGACTACCAATGCCGCTAGGAACTTAATCTCTGAGAAGCCTGTTGGTTTGAGTGGAATGGCTATGCAGTAGCCCGCCCAGGCTATAGCAGATGCTATCGCCCAAAGGTCGCTGGACGCAATTTCGAAGCCTACAAGTGCGCTCCACTCACCACGGAAAAGCAGTATCAACGACCCGGTGATACCCAGCAGAACCGAGAACCATCCCGCCAAACTTACTCTTTCTTTCCAAAAAAGGACCGAACCGAATGCTATCAAAGCTGGTGTGGCGGCAAGGTACAGCGATGAATTTAGTGCTGTCGTCTCTGCGACCGCGCGAAATAGAGTAGCGGGATAGATGACAATCCCTAGAATTGAAACAACTGTAATCGGCACTATATTCTGAAGCAAAGACGAACCAATGCGCTTCCAGTTCCAAGCTAGGTAAGCTGCGAAAATGATCGCACCTGGGCCCCACCTCCAGATCGTCAACCAAAGAGCTGACCCATCGCTTAGACCAAATCGCCCGACTGCATAGGAACCACCCCAAGCTACACAGGCAAAGAACAGCAGTGTGTGGGCAGCTGGTGAATCAAAGGAAGCCTGCGTATTTTTTTTCGATCCCATTCAGCTATCTAATTACCATCGTTACTCAGACGTGTTTATCTCTTAAATGCTCAAAGAGCTTGGATACCTCACCGTCGAAAATATTCGTTAAAGCAAACGTCCCCTTCGGGCCGAAAATTCCTTCAGCCTAACAAAACATTTCGTCTGCTTACAGAACTGTAGTTGATTTCGACTTTCTACTTAGCCGCCGTTCGTAACGATTTGCGCTATGCGTACTTGGTCCCCACACCGGACGTTCATGTATCAACAAACCAGTGCGCTAGTTCCGCTGGGGCTGGGGACTTACAAGCAGCAACATACCGAATACGCACATAGTGAAACCCGATATTCGCTGTATCAGTGGTAGTTTACCTGCTGCAATTTTTGTTGCAAAACGTCCTACAAACGCATACACGAAACTAGCAATTGCCTCCATACACAAGAAAGCTAAGCCCAACAAAAAATAGCTATACCAGTACGCATTCGCATCTATGAATTGAGGGAAAAACGCTGCAAAAATTAGAATCGCTTTGGGATTGCTACAAGCAACTATAGCTTCAGACCGGAACGCTTGATATAGGGTCGTTATCCCCTTAGCTCCGTTTGATTTATCCAGTTCTGACGAACTACGCCATAATGAAATACCAAGCCAGATCAAATAAGCTGCCCCAGCAATTTTGACAAAACTAAACACTATTGCGGACGTACTGAGAACAACACTCAAACCTAGTGCACTTATAACAATCATTGGCGTAAAAACAAGCAATCGCCCAACAGCCGCCTTTTGAGCAAACATTACCCCGCCGCGTGCTCCATTTGTCATAGCCAGAAGATTATTCGGGCCAAATGCAAGGTTCAGTGCAAAACACGCTGGTATGAAGAAGTGCCAATCGATCATATTTGTTTCATCTTGTACAGATCAGAATTAAAATAATGATAGGTCTGCTTTGGGGACTTTCCCGCCAAAATCTGACCTTTATTCGCTAACCATGCGAATGTCTGCCTTGTAGAATCTCGATTTAGGATCAGCGTGTTCGAATTGCAATCCTAATGGAATGTTGATATCGTGCTGCGACATAATGGCTTGGTAATTAGACCGCCACTTTCCCTTGGTAATGACACTTTTACACTATACGGTGTCAATTCATTCGTTCAACCGTTAAACTCACTACAAACCCATTTTTCGTTGCGCCTCGCTTAATGATACCCACCAATCAGCATAAGCTGTTTCGGAAGGTGCGAGACCGCTAACATCAGGAGCACCGTCTGTCCACCAGACAGCGCCTACTTCCCCCAATGCCTCTTTTGCCGTGCGTGCGGCTGTATGGTTATTGCTCATTCTTGCTCTTATCAGCGCTTTCAACTCCCTGCGCCTAGATTTATCATCGAGCATTGGATCTGTGCATCGTTTCAACACGCCTTTAGATACCAGGTATCGGCCATCAGGTGTATGAGGACGGTTATTTCTAGACATGAGGATGCGAGAACACTGGTGACTACTGATCGTAACGGATAACCGCACGGTAAGATCGTTCGGTAACGCGTTACAACTACTATTTTTATTTGATCGATAAAAAAAGGAATAGGTTGAACATATACAGAATTAAAGAATAGTACCAGCCGCATGTTTCGATACATAGGCATTTCGGTAGGGTCTTTATTAATTGGGTTGCGACTTATCTAAATAGGTTGATCAGAGACAAATTAAGAGAACTTCATACTGTAAGAGCCAAGATACAGTGAGTTGCATTAGCGTTTTCAGTAATTGGGTTGCGACTTAACAAAGAGGTTGCGACTTATTGAAGACAAAAAGAACAACGATCATTAACAAAGACTGCAATAAAAAACTAGGGTGCGATAGCAAAACGCTCGACCATGCAACCTATAACTGACCTTTTCTGCAGTAAAGAAGCGTGAACAATACTGTGTTGTTCATTATGTCCATTTTGTACTGAAGATTATGTATCCAGCAATAGCTTGTTAGTGCCAGAATTGTGTCGGTACGGGAACTTTTATTGAGCCGTGTAAAGCACACCTGTATTCGTCATCTGTAATTGGGTTTCCTATGTTTGTTCAAATTTCACACCTTCAGAGTAGAACGTAAAAATGATAAGTTATAAAACGCACATTTGGAGCGCATTGGCATTGCCGTTCCTAATGATATCTCCGTTCGCATCGGCACAAGATAACCCGCTGCAAATAACGAATAACAACACTGCTAATACCTGTACGATAGTGAGCGCATCTGGTGCTTCACTTACGGCGGCTAAACGGCAATTTGCTCAAGCCTGTCCAGGTCTTAAGCGGCAGGATTGCGATCCTGTCAGTGGCAATCGTTGGATGTGCTCAACAGATAGCATAAACGCTAGCACACCTGTAAGGCCAACCTCACCTAGGCCGAATCCTCCGATTCCAACCGACCCTTCCGGACCTAGCAACGGTGCCTGTACCGCCCAAGGTACAACGCTGAGCTCGGCAAAAAAAGCCTATGCAATGAATTGCCCTGGTATACCAAGAAAAGACTGTGACCCGACCGGTAACAACCGATGGACCTGCAGTTCAAGAAATGTTGGTTCGAGTGGACCGAGCACACCAGCTCCAACACCTACTCCAACACCTACTCCAACACCAACGCCAACGCCTACACCAACGCCAACGCCTACACCTACACCTACACCAACTCCAACGCCTGGTGGAACCGTTGGCAAGGTTGATGCGAATGATTTGGTGGCACTGCACTATGACAACTGCCCTGATCGCGATGATGGTCACGCATTGGCTTCAGGAAAAGCTGTTGTTGAAAGATCAGGATTACAAAACGTGTTGGTCGTCAATGGAACGTGTGGTGATCGAATCCGCAACGCTTACCAAAGAAGCAGTGAGGCGGTAGCACGCGCTGTTTGGGGTAATCAATGGTTAGATTTTTTCAATAACGGTCAGGCTACTATACGAACTTCTGCTCAACGCTGGAGTGATGTATTAGCTAACGGTGGTGACGTTTGGGTTGCTGAGGGAGGTCCATCGGACTTCACGGCTAATGTCCTGCGCAGTATTCGTAGTCAATTTCCATCATTGAACCTTAAGAAAGTGCATGTCGTCCAACACAGCGCTGGCAGTGGTTTTAATGAAGCTCAGACCTCGGATAGTAATATTCAATTGGTTAAGCGATTGGCTGACTATCGAGTCATTCCTAATGGCAATCGAGGTGGTAACGGTTCGGCTGACTTAAACACCCGATCATCATCTTTTGTTCAGATTGCACGGCAGAGCGAGTACTCTAGTGAATGGAATGCAGCGTTCAACTATTTGAACCCAAATGATCGTCTCGACTTCAGCGATACAGTAGAGCTGTTGTATTTGATCAATGACAACTCGACTCAGACAGTAAACGACTTCGCACGACGTTATCTGCGCTGATTTAATCAAGCTTGTCATGCTGCCCAAGGACGGGCAGCATGATTAGTTTTTAGCCTGTAGCAGTGTTGAAGGGATCCAACTATTTAGATGTCCCAAATGCTGTAAGTAGTACTGCCACAACAAAACGATACAACGGCTTTAGTGTCTAGATTTTGTTCTCTCTGTGATCAGCTACGGCGCGCACTGACCATAACCGTGTACTAAACTATGGGTAAGGCACAATCATTATCAGCTGCACACGTTGGACTGTTATCAGTCACGTAGCAGTGATCTTAAATTGGAGAACGGACTATGTGTGGCGATCTCCCCTTTGTCCTCTGCCCCGTCAGTGACCTGTTCTATGAAGCGCTGATGTTCGTTGTCATGACAATAAACGCACAATAGCTCCCAATTACTGCCATCTTCCGGGTTATTGTCATGGTTATGGTCGCGATGGTGAACCGTCAGTTCAGTAAGGTTTGAATGTTCAAACTCTCGCATGCAACGGCCACACACCCACGGATAGAGTTTCAGTGCCCTCTGTCGATAACCGTTTTCTCTGCTGGCGTAATCTGCACGAGCGCTGGCCACGAGCTTATCCAGCTTATTCGGATCTGGTTTTTTCATTCTCGCCCTTAAATTAGGTGTCGTAAAATTTAGAGTGCCATCAGCGGATTGTAATCACAAGGGCATCCTGTATAGCTTGGGAATAAAACGAGACAGGTCCTGCATGGGTAGCTTCACCCCACCGTGCGTTAATCTCTGCGTATTTGTCGCAGATCTTATCGTTACGCAATACCGCGTGAGTGTCATATTCCAGAGCAATTGGAGTTCCACCGCTGGGTGTCAATTTACAGACCCTTTCGTTATTCAATCATTGCAATGTGGCAGTTGCCCTACCCGAACCCGGCAATCTGGCGTATTGTTAACGATAAGTCCCTTTCAGACTGTCTAATTTCTACGGAGCATGCCAAAGATAAACCCCCTGAATCCTATCTAAGGAGACCACATTATGAAACGCGAGCGTCACTATTTCATATCCGATGATCTGGACGATCTGGAACAAGTTGAAGCCGAATTACTGGCACAGGGTGTTTCCGCCCCCCAGATCCATGTTCTGAGCCGTGATAATGCGAATGTTCAACGCCACAACAGCCTCATCGGTGTTAGTTCACTGATGAAACGAGATTTAGTACATTCAGCGTTAATTGGTGCAGGATTGGGGTTGATTCTAGCCATCGCGATATTGATCATTTCCCGATTGGCAGGTTGGGTGAACGAGCCAGCCGGATGGGTGCCTTTCGTTTTTCTCGCAATCGCACTATTTGGAACAATGACTTGGTTGGGTGGGTTGCGTGGAATACAAACACCCAATCATCAATTCAAACGATTTCAAACGGTGCTTGATAATGGTCGCCACGTCTTGTTCATCGATCTGGAACCGGTAGGAAAGACAGTGCTTGAAAATATCTGCAAAAGGCACCCGGGCCTTGAATTTGCTGGCAAAGGTCAGCCAATGCCAGGTTGGATCATGGCGTTTAATGAAAGTACTCGCCACTGGTGGTATTGGCGAATGTGGAAGAACATTTAATACGCCAACGTCTTCAGTTACTTGCCATTGGCCAGCTGGTGATTGAGTCACAAGCGTACAAACCAAACGTGGATAGAAGCTGAGCATCACTAATGCTGCGCAAGGTGTATTTATACGGAGCAACTCAGACGCAAAACACAAAAAGCGCAACCGTTGACTATACATACATATCTGTTTTACAGCAGATAGGCAGGCAACCGGGACAGTGGTTAATACCGCTATGGATTGAAAATTTGTTCGCACTCAGATGCTAGTTTGAGCAGGCTCAGGTCATGGTTTGTGCCTGCGGTCAGCATGATTCCGATGGTCGTCTGTGCGTCTGAATAAGGTAGTGAAATACTGCAGCAATCCATCACATTCGCAACTGATGGATTACGTAGCACTTGAAAATTAACACGCGTGTATTCGTCGTCATCTTCCAACGATTCAAAACGCGGAGGAAGTATTGGTACAGTGGGCATTAGTAGTACCTTACTACCCATTTCACGTCTATATTGGTGTATCAGTGTTTGCCGTAGACGGAGTGTCTTGCGATACGATGCCGCACTGACTTCATCCGCTCTCCCCATACGAATTGGGCCAGCGACACGAGGGTCCATCAAGTGCCTTTTCGTTTGATAGGCATATTCATACTCACCACGAGACTCTATTGATGCAAAATGCCAAATGGCCAGTTGCTTGAGAGCGCTTAACGTATCCACAGCTTTGTATTGAATCCGATAGCCACTCTTCTCCATAGCAGAAACAGCATGTTCAAAGGCTGCTTTTACCGGTGCCGCTACATCATCTAAGGCATAATTTGTCGGGATGATAAATTCTTTTTCTACATCGACTGCCGCGTTAACTGCACCATCAGCGATGGTTCTGTAGACAACATCACAATCAGCAACAGTGCGCGCCATAGGACCTATACTGTCTAAGCTTTTGGAAAGTGCTTTGCAACCTTGACGTGAGACCGAGTTTTGACTGGGTTTGAACCCAACGATACCGTTAAAGGCTGCCGGTATTCGCAACGATCCACCGGTATCGGTGCCCATAGCTATATCTGCGATTCCTCTAGCCACCGAGACTGCGCCTCCGGCCGTTGATCCGCCAGGAATACACCCGGGTCGTAGCGCATTTTCGGGTGTGCCATAGTGTGGGTTAAGGCCCAAACCAGAGTAAGCCAACTCTGTCATATTAGTGTGCCCTAAAAAAACCGCTCCTGCATTCCTTAAGTGCTTTATGCAGGTCGCGTCCATAATGGCAGGAGGGTCTTCAGCCATAAACTTAGTGCCAGCTTTGGTCACATATCCTTCAACGTCAAACAAATCCTTTACTGATACCAACGCACCACCTAACTCAGATTCAGAATGCGCACGCATATCCTTAACCTGCGTATCGGCGGAGTCAAAAAAAGTTTGTATAAACACATTGGCCAGGCCGGGCTCATTGGACCTAATTCTTTTTTTTACAGCGTTTAATCGATCCATAGCTGTAATAGCAGACCAGGGGTATTGTTGTGCCATTATTTTATACTCACTCACTCACTCACTCACTCACTCACTCAACCACTCAACCACTCAACCACTTGATTACTTGATTACTTGATTACTTGATCAACCATCACTTACCTATTTATCTATATCGTCGACATTCTTAACTATTTTCGCTAGTTTTTATTGCGTAGATTATTACGTGTACCCACACTGTACGAGGCGTTATATTTAAATGACATAAGCTTGCAGTCAGGATTATACGTAACGATATCCACAGCATCGACATTGACGAATAACACTGAACACCCGTTAGGTACAGCACTCACCGAATGCAAATATGCGAGGTGATAGCCTCTGGCCCCTTATCCCTTATCCCTTATCCCTTATCCCTTATCCCTTATCACTTATCACTTATCACTTATCACTTATCACTTATCACTTATCACTTATCAAAGAACCGTAGGATTGCAGAGTTTACGTGTAAAAACAATCTCACTATTTTCACCCTCTTTGATCAGTATTACTGATCAACACAATAAAGCCGGGGTGAAATAGACGCAGCCAGGGACAATAGTAAACGTCGGTTTATAGGAGTAACGACAACCAATAGACTCGCTTAACCGTCAAACCATTAAATGTCTACTGACCAGGTACAGGCGGGTGGCACATGAAGCCTGAGTTTATCACCCAGTTGCAAATTCCCTTCACGCTCAACCCACATAGTGACACCTCTCTTGCCCAGTGCAGCCTTAGGGAATGCGCCGCCCTTACCGGGTTTATGTTGGTCAATTATGTCACCTGGAAAACGACAGGGCGCATTTTCCATATCGACCACCATCGACGTGCCATTTTGTGCGAT
>CALKXZ010000206.1 GCA_938003775.1 uncultured Granulosicoccus sp.
GACAGGTTCATCTGATTGTTGGACTTGCCTTTTTGCTCGCTTCGGTAGTGTTGACTCAACCCTATAGGAATTTCCTTTTATTTGCTTCGGGTAATACGACCATTTCCAGCTCAGCCCTAGTCCGCAGCTGCGACAATATAATGTCTTTTCCGTATTCTGTTTTTTTATCATTATTTTATCATCAGTTTCACTAACGCCTTGCAACTGCTCTCGACAAATTTCACGCTTGGCTCTTGCAGACCCTGCATATAATCCATAGTGACGTACCATATGCTGCCCCTCTTCGGGCACATGCAGCAATAGTCGACGTACAAATTCTTTCGGTTTCAATATCAGCAGTTTTGTTCGTTTTTGCCGATGGTCCTTGTTGTCACTGCTAGTGCAAAACTCCCCAGTTGTGCCAGTTGAAAATTCCCCACCCTGAGGTATTTCAGGCAGGAGGTTTTCTCTTGCCAATTTCGCATCGCTAAACCAGCCTAGCGGTTGATTCTGTCAGCCACGATTAGGAAGCGATGCATTCTCTGGGGAGTATTTTCATGATCCATCAACTAAAGGACGAAGGACATTCAGTGTCCGAGATTGCACGTCGTCTCAATATGGACCGTAAGACGGTTCGGCGCTATTTGGAGCGCGGTCTGGAGCCACCGACCTATTCATCCAGACCTGCCATTGGTTCCTGCCTGGAACCCTTTAAGCCGTATCTGAAGCAGCAACTGGAATCACACCCGGGTCTCTCAGCGACTCGCCTGCACCGAGAGATCAAGGCGATGGGATTTCCAGGTAGCTACACGCTGCTAACCGACTATCTACGCTCTATTCGACCCGCTCAGCCCAAGCACTTTGAGCATCGCTTCGAGACAGCGCCAGGGCAACAGGCCCAGGTGGACTTTGCACGCTTTGCCACCCGATTCCGCTCTGAGCCTGACGTGGAGAGAATCGTCTGGTTGTTCTCCATGGTGCTTGGCCATTCCCGCTACTTGTATGGTGAGTTTGCCTGGCGTCAGACGCTGGATACCGTGGTTCGATGCCACATCGCGGCATTCAATGAGTTCGGTGGAGGTCCGCATCAGTGTCTGTATGATCGGATGAAAACGGCTGTGTTGGGAGAGCCTGAACCGGGTCACGTGATCTACCACCCGACATTAATCTCACTCGGTTCCCACTACGGCTTCATGCCCCGTGCCTGCAAACCCTATCGGGCTAAAACCAAGGGCAAAGTGGAACGACCGTTCGTGTATGTGCGCCAGGATTTCTTTCTAGGCAAGCTGTTCGATGACATCAACGATCTGAACGAGCAGTTCACCGATTGGCGTCAATCGATCGCTAATGCACGATTGCACGGTACGACGCAACGGGTGGTCAGCGAAGCCTTTGCTGAAGAGCAATCGGCGCTGATAGGGCTACCGATAGGTAACTTCAATGATGTGCTGAGCATGGAACGTCGTATTACCCGCGATGGCATGGTCTCGGTCGATGGCAATTTGTATTCGGTGCCGGACGGGACACAGTCGCGACAAGTGCAGGTCGAACGCACGGCCACTGAGCTGCGGATTCTGGATGGACGAGAACTACTGGCCGTTCATGAGCTGCTGCTCGGTAAGCACCAGCGTCAGGTGACCAAAGGCCATCGCACCCGGCCTCCCTCAACACCGGTACCGCATGACTCTGGGCAGACGACTCTGGAGCGCGAGGGGGACAGTGTTACGCGCCGTGAGCTGGAGATCTACGACACCGTTGGAAACGCTCTGGCACAAGGAGCTATCGCATGAGCGCACCACAGACCTTAGAACGGATCAAGCAACACCTGGTCAAGCTCAAATTTGTCTCCGCACTGGAGGTGTTGGATCAGACCGTACTCCGACTGGAGAAGAACGAGATTAGCGCTTTAGAGGCGCTGGACGAGCTATTGGAGCAGGAGCACGGCTTTCGCGAGACCAGGCGTGTGCGCACGCAACTACGCACCTCGCGGCTGCTGCAGCACAAGACGCTGGACACGTTCGACTTTGCGTTCCAACCCTCTCTGGATCGGCAACGTGTGATGACGCTTGCCGATCTAGCGTTTATCGACCGCCATCAGAGCGTGCATCTGTTGGGGCCACCGGGCGTGGGAAAAACACACCTGGCCACCGCTCTGGGTATTCTGGCTGTTAAAGCGGGTCATGCGGTGTACTTCACCACACTGACCGACCTGATCAGCTCACTGACCAAAGCGGAACGTGAGAACAACTTGGTCAGTCGACTCCGCTATATCAATCGGGCACCACTACTAATCATTGACGAGGTGGGCTACCTGCCAATAGAGAAAAACGGTGCCAATTTGTTTTTCCAGCTGGTGAACGGTCGCTACGAGAAAGGAGCCACGATATTCACCTCCAATAGAGGCTTTAAGGAATGGGGAGAGATCTTTGGAGACAACGTCATTGCAGCAGCGCTACTCGATCGACTGCTGCACAGAGCCACCGTGCTGGAAATTGCTGGTAATTCTTACCGACTGCGGGAACAGGCCGACCTGTTACCCGAGTCGCTCAAGCGAGGTGGCCAAGTAGACGAACCAGAAGTCAAACGAAAACCAGGACGACCTAGAAAACAGCCGGTCGATCTGGAAAACATCAGCAGTTAAGCTGCCTTAGGGTGGGGAATTTTCAGCTGGCACAACTGGGGAGTTTTCGACTGGCATTGACACTTGTATCGAAATCCGATCTGCTCATTATCACAACGTACTATCTGTGACGGGTGAATCGGACCACCTTTCAAGTATCGCGACAGATACACCAGTACGCCTTTTCCATGGGCATATTGTTCCTCTATCCGCACACACCAACTCTTTGAATAGGCCGCTTTGTACAGCGCATGGAAATCCCTTCTTGCATGATCCGGTGGCAGTGTCAGTTCGTTTGCTTCATAGGCCTCCTTGATCCGTGCCTGGAATCGTCCCCGGTACAAGGCCTTGATTTGTCTGTAAGGCAACAGATGTTTACCCGTGCTCTTCCATTGTTCTTGGGGATCCAGACCGCCCGCTGTCACGACGCAGTGAATATGCGGGTGTAGTGTCAGTTGTCGTCCCCAGGTGTGCATCGCCATCAAGATCCCCGGCGTCACACCGTGGCTAGTTGGGCTCTTCATCATGTCTATCAAAGCGCTGCGCACGACATCGAAGAAAGTGGCGGTGAACCACTTCTGATTGTATTGCTACAAAACCCGGTATTCCTGTGGCAGTGTGAATACACAGTGAAAGTGTGGGCAACTGAGTAATCGGTCCTTTTGCTGATCCAGCCATTCAACCCGGCTTCTTGCCGCACACACCGAACAACTGCGGTGTCGACAGGAATGGGCTATCAGACTCAGGTGTCTTTTTTCGTGGCTGCACTCATAGGCGCTGACACCGCGCTCTTCTGTTCGGCAACCGACAATCGCTTCGATAGCCTTGATGTGTTTGAGCGGCAGTGGCTTTGACAACAACTGGTTTTTATAACAGCGAATGATGTTCTGCAGCCGGTACCGACTTGACGTTTCCATGTATCCTCATCCCTTCCTTGGGTCAATACATACAAACTCATGCAACCACTACTTGTCAAGCTCTTGCAGCGCTCCGGCGACAGCCGGCATGTCCAACA
>CALKXZ010000207.1 GCA_938003775.1 uncultured Granulosicoccus sp.
ACCGATCCAGCGCGCCCATCCAGCACACTTCTACAGCACACCCATCCAGTGCGCCCATCACCTTTTTGGCCGGTGCGCTGCAAAGAAAACCAATGATGTAGAAGATAACGATATTGGGCCTTAACCCAATTTGGAAAAGATAGGATAAATGTCGGCGCCAGTCAGTGAATTGATTTCCGACATTATCATCAGTGTATTAACCCCTTGCATCGACATAATCTGAAGCCAAGTCGATCAGTTGTGCAGTGTTGTAGAAGACATTGAGACGCTTTGGGTTTCAGGACTCATTTCACCAGCATCAGACCAACAATCAACACGACGATTGAATGCACGCTTCAACCTCTGTGTCAGCACATTATGTTGTGCTTGATTTGTATTGAATCTGCGTCTCTAAGTAGATTTACCCACCTTAGCTGATCTGTCTCGCTATTGTTAGGATACAGTCATCCACATATTCAAGCTGATGTCATTTATTCGCTCAGCGTTTTGTAAAAATTCACTTCATTGTTACCTGGGTAGAAATTTTCCTCACCCGTTTTTTGAAAGTACCGGCAAAACACATCATCTTCTGTTGGATTCACATAGATGATATGACGCTGAACATCCAAACTGGCGGCGGCAATACCGGCCAAACATCGCTCTAATACATCACCGGTAAACGGATTGAAGAAATACAGTACCGTGTCAATGGGCTCTGGCCGGTAGACTGCTCCATCGCATGCGATAGTTTTTATTCGTTGCTGAAGTCGAAGTGTTGCCAGATTTTCTTGTGCAATGTCATTCAAATTTTGATTGATCTCAACACCTGTTAATTGTGCGAACGGGTATCGGGCAGCGGCAATTAGTGCCTTGCCCTTTCCAGATCCGTAATCCAGAAAACCGCTAGTAGAAAAATCAACCTCCTGTGCAATGTAGTCAAGACACGACTGGACCGCATCGAAAGTGGAAGGCACATATCGATTGTGTTCATTGAGATGATCATTGTCCGATAGCTGGCTATTGGCAACCGGCCGTGCTGTGTCAATTCTTTGGATGAAGTCAGGCAGTACGTCCGTGTACAGTAGTTTAAGGGCACCAAACATTCCGTACTTCTGCAACAGTACCCAGGCCATAGGCCGCGAGTTGTCAGGGCGTTTACCCACTGAGCGGTAAACCGGGCGTGTGTTCATCGCTTAAGATCCCCCGTCCGGTTTTAATCCTCTGGTTACAAGCGCCGATTTGACTAGCTCGCCCCTGTATCAGCCTTAAGGCCCAGCGAACTAATACCTGCAACCGCACACAGCTCGTCGTTGTCTGAGGTGTCGCCGGTTACACCCACAGCACCTAACAGCACACCTTCAGCCGACCGGATAAGCACACCACCTGGCACCGGCACTAACGCACCGTCGCACAATGCATTCATGGACTGGATGAAAAACGGCTCGAGTTTAGCGCGTTCAAACAAAGCACGAGAACCCATGCCCAGCGACACAGCACCATAGGCCTTACCGTGTGCAATCTTTGGTCTCAGTAGGCTGGTGCCGTCTTGGCTCTCACTGGCTTTAATACTGCCTGAGGCGTTCAGCACAACAACCGCCATCGGCTTGAAACCGTGCTCCTTCTGTGCAGCCAATGTGGCTGCAATAATCTGTTTGGCATCAGCCAGTGTCAGTTCCAACGGAATTTCCCTCAGTATATTGTGAAAATCTTGCGAAGCCGGGCAGATTTCCCCGGTCCAGCGGAGCGCTATCCTAACGCGTTCACTCGCTTCGAGCCATGTTTCTCATTCATCTATTTCGGGCGGCACTGGCTTTATTACAGGCAAACCGCCCAATAGTACAACGTCAAACCATGATCTTCCAAATCGGGAGTGCCATTAACCGGTTTACTGAGTAAGAGTACACTTTAGAGCCATATACAAGGGTTGACCAATCGATAGACTATGACAGACTGTTGACTCTGAGGAGAAATAATAGACAGCTATGGCAAAAGCAATTCATTCGATGATACGCGTGCTCGATGAGCACCGCTCGGTAGACTTCTATAGCCAGGCATTTAATCTCACTGTTGCAGATCGCCTGGACTTCGATACCTTTACACTGATTTATATGAGTAACAGCGAGAGCAGTTTTGAAATAGAGCTCACTGTGAACAAAGGAACTACAGAACCCTACGAATTGGGCAACGGTTACGGCCATTTAGCAGTGTGTGTTGATGACTTGGACAGCGAGTACAAACGCTTGTCTGATCTTGGTTATAGCCCTAGAGATATTGTCGAATTTAACAAAGACGGATCGTTACTCGCAAGATTTTTCTTTGTCAACGATCCTGATGGTTATGCAATAGAAGTGCTCCAGAGACACGGAAGGTTCCAATAGCCTATACACCGTTAGCCACCACCTACCCTAGCGGAACACGATCAACCAATTCAATCGATGAGGAATACAATATGACAGCTACTGTGAATTCGTCTACTGAAATAAAATTTGTTCGCAAGAAACACGAACCTTATCAAATGACACGACGTGAACTGCTGGCAAAAGGTCTCGGGCTTGGTAGCAGCTTTTTGATTGGCAGTGGTTTTCTCGCCTCAAGCACTGCGACCTGGGCTGTCGACGTCAAAGCTCTAGAACCACAGACTATGGCAACACTTGTGCAAATGGCCCGTGACGTCTACCCGCATGACACCTTCGGTGACGAGTTGTATGCAATTGCCGTTAAAGGGCATGACGATACAGCAGAAAAAGACGCATCATTTAAAACCATGATTGAGCAAGGCGTTAGCGATTTGAACGACAAAGCCAAGGCTATTGGCTATTCGAACTACGTGTCAACAGGTTGGGAATCAGAACGCGTGGAAATACTACGCGCTGTTGAAGACACAGAATTTTTTCAGACTATTCGTGGCGGTCTAGTCGTTGGTTTGTACAATCAGAAAGCGGTGTGGGATCTGCTGGGTTATGAAGGTTCTTCATTTGAAAAAGGCGGGTATTTATTTCGCGGCTTTGATGATGTGGTGTGGCTATGAATTCGGCCAGCAACATACAGTCATCATCAAACTAACTCGCCTGAGGAATAAACATTATGACAGCTCCCTATGATCTGAACGACAGCTCTGTCGTGGTTATTATCGGCACCGGTGCAGGTGGCGGCACACTGGCTAATGAACTGGCCCAGAAAGGCATTGATGTTGTCGCACTGGAAGCCGGTGGCCGACATCTACCGGTGGATTACCTGAACGATGAATGGGCCAGTTTTGGTCAGCTAGCCTGGACAGACATGCGCACCACTTCTGGTAGTTGGCGCGTGGCCAAAGACTTTGCCAACCTACCAGCCTGGATTGTGAAGGCCGTTGGTGGCTCTACGGTTCATTGGGCCGGTGCGTCTTTGCGCCTGCAGGACCACGAATTTCGCGCACGCACCGAATATGGTCCTATTGGAGGTGCCAACCTACTCGATTGGCCATTAACGCTGACCGAGCTTGAACCCTATTACGCAAAAGCTGAAGACAAGATGGGTGTCACACGCACCAATGACATACCGGGCTTACCGGGTAACAATAATTTTAAGGTGCTCAAAGCTGGCGCTGATAAAATGGGTTATAAAAACTGCCACTCTGGCCGAATGGCGATTAATTCACAGCCCCGAGATGGACGTCCGGCCTGTCAACAACTCGGCTTCTGTTTTCAAGGTTGTAAGTTAGGTGCCAAGTGGTCAACCGCTTACACTGAAATTCCCAAAGGTGAGGCGACTGGCAATCTGGAAGTGCGTGCAAACGCTCACGTGCAAATGATCGAGCACGACAGTCGTGGCAAAGTCTCAGGTGTGGTGTATGTTGACGCCGATGGTAACCAACAGCGGCAAGCAGCACGGGTTGTTTGCGTCGCTGGCAACTCTATTGAGAGTCCACGCTTACTATTGAACTCCGCTAGCTCCACGTTTGCTGATGGTCTGGCTAATTCTTCTGGGCAAGTGGGGCGCAATTACATGCGGCATATGACAGGCTCTGTGTATGCCTCATTCGAGAACCCG
>CALKXZ010000208.1 GCA_938003775.1 uncultured Granulosicoccus sp.
GCTGACGTCTCTGGCATAGCACCTTGGCGCACCTCATTCGCAAAGTCATCAACCATCACCACGCGCGCAGTGGCCTCTGCGGCGCGCAGTAGCAGGTCCGCTTCTGACTTATCGATAACGTTTTCAGCGCTCAATTGCTGCAACCAGGTCGGGTAATCTAGCCCATACGGTTGAGCGCGCCGAGCGGCTTTCAGTTTACGCTCGGCATCGTTGGCCGCCAGCACCGTTTTCAGGGCATATTCAATACTACCGGTGACATCGGTCGGATCGTCACTCAAATACACCCCTTGTGTCAGCCGATCACGTGCATCGGATTCACTGAGTAGAATTCGTGCACACGCCTGAGTCAACTTATCATTGGGCGTACGATAGCGACGCCCCAGTGGAAAGACGATACCTCGCAGAACCAAGCCAATTGGGGTATTCGGAAAATTGCGCAGTATCTGGTCCAGTGCTACCTGTGTCTGGAACAAGGCATAGCGCACCGACCATTCCAATAACGGCTGATCTTCAGCCGGACGCCCTGTATCTTCAAAACGCTTCAACACAGCCGATGCCATATACATGTGCATAAGGCCGTCTGCAAAACGCCCGGAGAGCATCTCCTTGCGCTTCAAACCACCACCGAGGAACAACATGGCGAAATCTGCTAGAAAAGAATAGGCTGCGCTCATGCGCGAGAGTCGTCGGTAATACTTAGCGTTCTCACCTGCCACTGGCGAATCAGCAAACACACCTTTACTCAAACCATGGAAGAGTGAACGCGCGCCATTCTGAATGGCATAGCCCACATGTCCCATCAACGCCTCATCAAAACTTTCAAGCGCTTCCTGCCGGTTTGGCAGCGATGCCGCCGTTATCTCATCCATTAACCACGGGTGACAACGAATTGCACCTTGCCCAAAGATGATTAAACTGCGTGTGAGTATGTTCGCGCCCTCCACGGTAATACCCACGGGGATTGCCTGATAGGGTCGTCCCATGAAATTACTCGGCCCCATACAGATGCCTTTGCCACCGATAATATCCATGCCATCGTTAACCACGGTGCGCATGTTTTCAGTGTTGTAGTACTTTAATATGGCAGAGACTACCGACGGTTTCTCGCCCTGGTCCAATGCTGCACAGGTTAACCGACGTCCAGCATCCATGGTGTAGGTCAGTCCGGCAATGCGTCCCAAGGCCTCTTCAATTCCCTCGAACTTGCCAATCGGCAGATTGAACTGCTTACGCACCCGTGCATAAGCACCCACAAAGCGAGCCGCTGATTTGCCGGAAGCCACGCCGTTGGACGGCAGCGATATACCGCGACCCACCGACAATGATTCCATCAGCATGCGCCAGCCTTGACCCACCATGGGTTGTCCACCGATAACCCATTCCATCGGGATGAAAACATCGGTACCGCTGTTCGGACCATTCATAAACGCTTGGTTGAGCGGAAAGTGTCGACGACCAATATTGACGCCTTGCGTATCGGTGGGAATCAGTGCGCAAGTAATGCCAAGCTCCTCTTCATCCCCCAGCAACTTGTCCGGATCGTACGCTTTGAAAGCCAGACCCAGTAGCGTGGCAATCGGTCCAAGCGTTATATAGCGCTTCTCCCAGGTAACCCGCATACCCAATACGGTTTGCCCGTTGTGCTCACCTTTACACACTATGCCAAAATCCGGCATGGCACCGGCATCAGAGCCTGCTGAGGGACCGGTCAGGGCAAAACACGGTATCTCTTCGCCCACAGCTAATCTGGGCAGATAATAGTCCTTTTGTTCCTCAGTCCCGTAATGCAGCAGTAACTCGGCAGGTCCGAGTGAATTGGGCACCATGACACTGACAGCACCGGTAACGCTTCGCGTGGCCAATCGGGTGACGACCTCTGAATGGGCCATAGCAGAAAACCCAAGTCCACCATAGCTTTGTGGAATAACCATACCCAAAAAGCGTTCATCTTTGATGTACTGCCACACCTTGGGTGGTAAGTCGTTCAGCTCGTAGGTTATCTCCCAGTCGTCCATCATGGCGCACAGCGTGTTAACCGGGCCATCGACAAAAGCCTGTTCCTCCGGTGTCAGCGTCGCTTCCGGATAATTTTGCAGCTTGTTCCAATCTGGCGCACCTCTGAATAATTCCGCTTCCCACCAGACAGTGCCAGCGTCAATGGCTGCGCGTTCGGTCTCAGACATGGGTGGTAATACGGCACGCACGTATTTCAGCAATGGCAAACTGACAAATCGATGACGCAGCGCTCTTACGTTAAATACGATTGCGACGACGACGAAAACCAAAAAAAACAGTGTGCCAAAGAGGCCAGACAAAAACCCGAATGTGGAGGCAACTAACAGTATGAGCGCGCCCGCCACAGTGGCCACAATCAAGCTCAATCGGTGTCTGGACACCACAAACAGCGTTAGTGCCAGTATGGCTAACCAGAAAATGATACCCATTATTTGTAAACCCTCTTCATAGTCGTTGAGATTGCGATACGTCCGTGCCGATAATGCCGATATTGTGCGAACAAAATGACCCCGACCCTGTTGCACCGGTCATGCCCGAGACACATTATGTCGGGTAAGTGGATTCGATAGAGCCGATACTGATCATTATCTTATCGTGGTGCACCTCGCACAGTACGATATCCAGTGACTTAAAAAGTTTACGCTTTTGAATTAATTCGCCGCATCCAGACCAATATTCAACGGCAAAAATTCCGCTATAGTCCGTTCTCACACACCGGAGCTGGTCTAGGCGAAGCCTTCGGCATTTGTAGGAGTATTTCAGGTTCGGGTCTGCCCATGCCTGTGTCATAAGCCAAGAGCCATGGAAAACATCAAAACAGCGTATGCCCAAATCCTTGCCGGTATTGGTGAGGATGTGACCCGAGATGGCCTGCGCGACACCCCTGCCCGGGCGGCCAAAGCCATGAAGTTTCTGACCCATGGCTACGATCAGACTCTGAATGAGGTGGTTAACGGCGCTATCTTTGAATCAGACAGTGACGAGATGGTTATTGTGCGCAATATCGAACTGTACTCACTGTGCGAGCATCACCTGCTACCGTTTATCGGTAAATGCCACGTCGCCTACTTACCACGAGGCAAGGTTATAGGTTTGTCCAAAGTCGCTCGAATTGTGGATATGTACGCTCGGCGTCTGCAGATTCAGGAATCACTGACCAAACAGATCGCTACCGCTGTTCTGGAGGTGACCGATGGATTGGGCGTGGGCGTGATCATAGAGTCTCAGCACATGTGCATGATGATGCGCGGTGTTCAAAAGCAGAATTCTTCCATGACCACCTCCTCCATGCTTGGGACCTTTCGCTCAGATATTAATACGCGTAACGAATTTTTATCGCTGGTTCGAGACTGAAATACGGGGGACCTTGCCTGCTGAAACAGCTAAGTCACGCGGGCAGCATGGCGCATCAGACCTGATTTTCAGACTCCTCACCGCCAAGTTGCAATTGCCATAGGTCTGCGTACAGACCTGCAGCTGCCAAGAGTTCTTCGTGAGTGCCTCTCTCCACAATCAGGCCCTGATCGAGCACCAAAATTTGATCGGCATCGACCACCGTTGAAAGCCTGTGCGCGATGACCAGCGAGGTTGCGCGTCGGGCCACGGCATTCATACCTTCCAGGATCGCCTGCTCGCTACGCGTATCCAGACTCGATGTCGCTTCATCGAAAATGATGATGGGTGGATCCTTGACTACCACGCGAGCAATCGCCATGCGTTGTTTCTCACCGCCCGAAAGCTTGAGTCCACGCTCACCCACCACCGTGTCATAGCCTTCAGGCAAGTCAGCAATGAATGCTTCCAGGTTAGCGCGGCGAGCCGCATCCGCCACTCGCTCATCAGTAGCGTCAGCATTAGCGTAAGCCAGGTTGTAACGGATCGATTCATTGAACATGACGGTATCTTGTGGTACCACACCGAGCACTGCTCGTAGACTGGCTTGCGTACAGTCACGCACATCGACACCATCGATGAGTACACCGCCTTTGTTAACATCATAAAAGCGGAACAACAGCCGCGATAACGTTGACTTACCCGCACCAGACGGACCCACCACAGCGACCTTACTACCGGGTTCAACGCTAAAGCTAATACCTTTTAAAATGGGTCTTTCCGGTAGGTAGGCAAATTCCACATCACGAAATTCAATACGCGCCTGCTCAATTGTTAAGTTAACCGCATTGGGTTTATCTTGAATCTCTGGTGCCTGCTCTAACAGCTTTAGTACCAGATCCATGTCGGCCAGTGCGTATTGCAAGCCTCGATAGACAACACCCAAAACGTTTAATGGCACGAACAACTGCAGCATCAAGGCGTTGATCAGAACGATATCACCCAGCGTGATGACATGGGTCGTCACATCCCGTACTGCCAGCATCATGATGATAGTCACGCCGATAGCAACCAGTGCTGCCTGCCCAAAGTTCAGCGTAGACATGGTCACCTGGCTACGCACGCCCGCATCACCCCAGCCGCGCATGTGCTCCTCGTACAGGCTAACCTCGCGCTGTTCATTATTGAAATACTTGACTGTCTCGTAATTCAATAAACTGTCGACTGCACGGCCATTCGCTAATGAGTCCAGCCGATTCATCTCATGCCGAAATTGCATACGCCAGCCAGAAAAAAGTAGGGTAAAACCGATATACAAGGTAACCGTGACGAACACGACCAAGGTGTATTGCCAGCCATACCCACCCAGCAGTATACCGGCCACTAGCAGAAACTCCGCCGCGGTTGGCACGATGTTAAACACCAGCAAATTAACGATAGAACTTAAGCTGTTGGTTCCGCGCGATAGGTCTTTGGAGATACTGCCAGTACGTCGTTCCAGATGGAAGGACAGCGACAGATTGTGCAGGTGTGTCAGCACTTGGGTTGAGAGTTTGTGCATGGCACGGTATCGCACTCGTGCAAACAGTGAGTCGCGAAATTCTTTAAACAGCGAACTGGTCAGGCGCAACAAACCGTATGCAGCAACTAACCCAAGGCCAACCAGTAAAACCTGATCACCCGCTGTGGTGTTGTCTTGATCCAGCGTATTGACTATGCGTTTGAGCACCAATGGCACGGCCACAATAGCCAGCTTGGATATCATTAAACAGCCCAGTGCGATCAGTACACGTCCTCGATACTCCCACAAATAGGTAGAGAGTTTTCTTAAGTTAGACAGATCACGCCGGTTACTGTGGGGGGCTTCTACGCGTCCAGCCATCAGGCAGTGCGTCGAGTTTCGTGCACAAGATAATCCAGTGCCCCTTCTACCAGAGCGATGGCATCACGACTCTTACTAGCCTGTTCACTTAAATGACGACGCCATTGCTTTGCACCAGGAACCTCCTGAAACAAGGCAATCAAATGCCGGCTCATTGTGTTTAGACGTGGTCCCTGATCTACACTTTCTAGCATGCTCTGCATGTATCGCGCATAGCTGCGAGCGACCGCACTGAGTGACTCGAACGATGCGTTGTGTTGTAAGCCATCGGGTAGATCACCGAACACTCGCTGATCAGATGTTGCCAGCATGGCAGGCTGGTAATACGCCGCCCTACCTACCATCACGCCGTCAACATGATGAAGCTGTTCGGCTACTGCATCCAGCGAATCAATACCACCATTAATGCTGATATGCAATGCGGGGAACTCCCGCTTAAGCCGGTGAACGTACTCGTACCGCAGCGGTGGAATACTCCGGTTCTGTTTAGGACTCAATCCGTCCAGCCAGGCTTTACGAGCGTGTACGATCAGGTAGCGACACCCGCTTAGCGCCACCTGTTCGGTAAAGTCTGCCAACGCCTGGTAACTGTCGTCACGATCTATTCCCAGGCGACATTTGACACTCACAGGAATACTGACCGCATCCTGCATAGCCGCAACCACATCACGCACCAGCTTGGGCTCAGCCATCAGGCATGCGCCAAAACGACCGGCTTTAACCCGATCGCTCGGACAACCCACATTCATGTTGATTTCCTGGTAACCCATTTGCTCACCGATGACGGCAGCTCTGGCCATATCGGTGGTATCGGAGCCACCAAGTTGCAGTACAACCGGCCCTTCGCTATCGTGCTTGCCCAGTAGATAATCACGATCACCGTGGATCACTGCTTGACAGGTCAACATCTCGGTGTAAAGCAGCGTATGCCGGGTGAGTAGACGCGCCAAATACCGGTAATGACGGTCTGTCAACTCCATCATCGGCGCAATCGCAAAACGTCTGTGGGCACGATTGATCTCTGTGGTGGTGGCGATTGGCATAATTAGCGTGGGTTGGAACAGGCTGAAGTTACCTGACTCTGTCTCATTATAGAGCCATCGGGAGAATCATATTCAGCCCGTTTGCCTGCTACATGCGTTGTACGTCATGGATGGCAGATCGGGGCACTTTATGGATTATGAATCTGTGCGCGATTTCTATGAGCTTTGGGCACTGAGCCTGTAGCACGTTACATTGAGGGGCATTAATGCGAACGCTTGACCGCTTGTTGTGCCGCAATCCGTCGAGCAAATTCTTCGCTGTTAACACCATCGTGCAAGCACTGGCTCATCAGTTGCTGCTGCGTGACCGGAGCCAGGCCATTGACCGGTGGCTCCAATTCCATATTAGCGGGAAAACTGTAACCTTCTGCGCAGGCCTCAATAACCTGCTGAGTGTGCCGAGCATTCCAGTCAGCGTGTTTGCTCAATTCTTGCAAAACCGGGTACAGCGACACACTCATACGCGCCTTATCTAACAACTCCAGCGTGCGGCCAAACACAGTCCCAACCTGCACAAGGTTAGCGAAACGATGCTGCTCAGTGGTGTGGTTATCTCCTGCCGCGTGCATCAGTGCGGGGTTGAAAAAGAGCATATCGCCCTTAGCCAGTGGCAGCTGTTTGTAACGTGACTCAAACAGCGCAATACAGTCATCACGCTCGGTCGCCATGTACCCAGGCAGGAAGTTTTGCGAGAACGGCAGTAATTTGGTCGGTCCGGATTCAACCGGCATATCCGTGTGTGCAATGGCCCCCTGCAGTGTCAGCAGCGGTGACAAAGCGTGCACATGCGCTGGATATTGATACAACACCTCAGTTTGCTGGAAACCCATGTGATAGTCACGGTGGCACTGCTGCGCACGGCCACCGGGGTGCACGATATTGGCCTGGGCGGTAATTTGGTATCCCGGCCCCAGCCACGCTTGGCACATCAGTGCCATGACATCATTGGCGTTGTAGTAGGCGAAGAGTTCGGGAGACTCTATGCACAGTTTTTCATGCGCATTCCAGATACGCGTGTTGGAACCACTGGGTGCAAAATGATCAGCACCACGACCACTTTCCCGTTCACGCTCGATAATGCGGTAGAAAACCTCGGTTGTTTGATCAACTACAGCGTTGTCGTTAAACGCATTTTTGACAACAACCGCGCCAGCACCTTTGAGCAGTACACGCACCCACTCTTGTTGCAATGCTCGGGCACCTTGCGCTGAGTGTATACCCGTAGCTGCTGCAGTGCGAACATCAGCGCCCTCATAGATAGGAATCTGAGCGATAACATCGACCGCCAAGGGTACCGAGTCTGGATCAGTTGTACGCTGACACAACTGTTCCAGCGCGGCAATATCGACTGAACTTTCATCCAACCAGCATGATTCCTTATCAATCGATTGAGTCGTCATAATAGACATTCTCCAGCCTAAGGCCTGTTCAGTTGCACAGTGGTGAAAACCGCTTAGGTGGGTACGCTCACCCAGCCTGCGGTGTCATACGAATGCCAGATCGCATCGATGATTTTGTTGACTTCCATACCGTCGCGGAATGTTGGCCAGCAGGACTGCCCCGCATGAATGGCCGCAAGAAAATCCCGTGCTTCTATCATCAGCTGATCTTGATAACCGGTGCCATGTCCAGGCCCAAGACAAAAATTAATATAATCCGGATGCTCAGTATTGGTCAGTATTTTACGAAACCCACGCGTGGCTTCAGGACCTTCCATGGTGTACAACCATAAGGCATTCTGATCTTCTTGATCAAATCGGATGGCCCCTTTGCTACCGCTGATCTCGTAGGCATAACCCATCTTACGCCCGGTACTGACACGGCTGAAGTACAGATGGCCCATGACCCC
>CALKXZ010000209.1 GCA_938003775.1 uncultured Granulosicoccus sp.
ACTCAAACCTATCGATTACGTTTGATCCCGGCTATCAACGATTGGAGCTGCATAACGCCACGGTGCATAGAAATGGCCGTCAAAGTGAGCGACTCAGTAAAGCGCGTATTGAAATCGCCCGCACTGAGAACAACACTCAACAAGACCTACTACTCGGTGATGTGACGGCCTTGGTCGTGCTGCCTGATGTGCGGGTAGGCGACAAGGTTGAGGTGCGTTATACCGTCTATGGGCGTAACCCGGTGTTTGGATCGTCTCATCACAGTACTTGGCGTGTGCGCTGGAGTGCACCCGTGGAACATTCAGTACTGAGGATCACCGTTGTAGAGGCCATGGCCTTGGAACACACGCCTCAACCCGAATCAAATTTTACTGAATCTACCGGCGCTGGACTGCGTACTTTGCAATGGGCGTGGAGTAATATCCAATCGTCAGATAAAGAGCAAGATACGCCAGATTGGATGCCTGACCCCGATCGGCTTGACGTTACTGCCTACAAAAACTGGCATGAAGTGGCTGTATGGGGAGCTCAATTATTTGCAAACCAGCCTACTGCGGGTGAGGCATACAGAACGCTGGCTCGCTCGGTCAAAGATATCGCTGAAAAACAAAGTGTGCCCATCGCTATTTCGACAGCGATTGATCATGTTCAACAACATATTCGCTACTACGGTGTAGAGCTTGGTGAGAATTCGCACCGACCACACTCACCTGATGAAGTGCTGAGAAATGGCTATGGAGACTGTAAGGATAAGTCGCTATTGCTTGTGTCGTTGATGGGCGAGTTGGGCATTGATGCATGGCCAATTTTGGTGTCATCACGCACTAGAAAAGGTATCGTTGATCGGTTAGCCAGTCCGGGTGTTTTTGATCATGTCGTTGTATTGATCGAATATGCTGGTAATCAATACTGGGTTGATGCAACGGACAATTCTCAAAGTGGCTTGCTGGGCTTTCGTGGTCAGCCGGAGTACGGTGCGGGGCTTGTTCTGGGAAAGGCCGATGATTCACTGATTTTACGCAAGGCACCTTCTGCAACGCTGCCAACGTCGGTCACACACGATAAGGTTTATCTTTCATCGATGGGTGGTCCTGTCGATTTCGTTACGACCAATACATTTCGTGGGCGTGAGGCTAATCGATTTCGTTATCACTTAGACAAACACGGTAAGCGCCGTTTGCAAAAGAGATATCAGGAATACTACACGAATATGTTTGGGCAACTCCGTTCGCTGACTCCATTGCATATTTCACGCAATGAGCGTCTCAATGAAATCACCGTTACAGGAAGCTATCGACTGAATGAGTTTTGGCAGGTGGACAATCAATCAGAGCGCGCAGAGTTTAACGTTTATGCAACCAACATTCGCAATAACCTTGAAGACTTTTCGCAAGTGAGTAAACGTCGTCAGGCACCGTTGCAGGTGTACGGGCCAAGTCGGACAGAACACCGTATTCAGTTCTTTCCAAACGTTGCAAGCCCCGCCAGAGCTCTTGAAGAGAGTACATTCTCAATGGATGGATTTCGCTATCGTCATTCGGAATACGTTTTGGGTGATTCCTTGGTCTTTGATAGTGAATTAGAAGTCACGACTGAACAGCTAGCCGCGAATCAGTTAGGTGCGTACAACAAGTTCCGAGAACAAATCATGAGAAACGCCCGCAGTGGTCGCTATTATCGAGACATAGATCGAGATGACATACGACTTGGGACGGCGGTGACCGATCTGCTGAATGAGCTTGGAGAGGTGTATTAATGATCTTCACGCTTATACCACTTTGCGCGCGGGCTGTTAGTACACTAGTTTGTGCGCCGGTATGTGCACTGATATGTGCGCTGATGATAAGTGGTTGTCAAAGTACACCTGGTAGCCAGTTTCGGGGCGTCGATATCGACCTATCGATGCCAGGTGAAATAGCTCGAAATCGCTATGCCTATATTCATCAGGCATTAGAGGTGCTCGGTGAGTCATTGTCCAGTCAGGCTATAAATTTTGACAATGTTCCAATGAATACTTCAATGCATTCGAATAGGTCGCAGGCTTTGCTCTCTACTGAGTTAACCACGGAAGATGCTCTTCGCGCATTTGCTGTGAATAATTTGATTTATCCGGGACCTTACCAGCTGGTTCAAGCTGATACGTTGAGTGGTCGTCTTGAGTACCGTTCTGAAAAAAGTGGCGCACATTTATCCATCACTGTCCAGGCGGCACGAGGACCAGAAGAGGGTCAAAGTGTGTCTTTTGTGGTGACTGATATATTTGCCCAAGCATCGCTGGCGAAATTGTCGCGTTTATTACCTTTGAGTGACGGTGTTTCCAAACCACGCGTCGCCAGATTTGCAGCAAACCCGGCGTATATACACGTTTCGCACCTCGATACAAGTGATGACGCAGGCTTGTTAGCTTACTTCGAATCAATACCGTTGATTGAACGAGAGCGCGAGGACCTTCTCGCCATTAGAGCGATGTTGATGATGCGCCTCGAACAGGACAAGCGGGCACGTGCTCTGGTAGAACAAGGGATTATACGGTATCCAAATTCGGTACAATATTATACGCTGGCAAGTTTGCTATTTGAGCGCGCTAAGCACACCGTCAGTGGCGCTTCAGAGTCGCTGTCGGCGGTTATGGGTATGCGCTTTAATCCACGAAGAGTTGCAGAAAATAGGCGACAAATTGAGCAGTTTCTAAGTATCGATAATCACCTTTAATCGGACCATAAACTAAGCAACACCTCTATGTTGCTGTGTTGTGGCTATATGCCTTGCGTATGCTGGTTGCCTATTGAAATTAAGCGAACCGGCAGTCTTTTGATAGCCTATAGTCACAACCATGGAACACCTAACAGAAATACGCGAATCGGTCCGAGCTATTTGCAACGCTTATGGTGAACAGTACTGGCGTGAGCTGGATGCCAATCAGGCTTACCCGACGGAGTTTGTGCGTGAGATTACCGAGTCAGGTTTTCTGGGGTGCTTGATACCAGAGGTCTATGGTGGGGCCGGACTAGGACTTGTTGAGGCCTGCGCCATATTGGAGGAAATTTCCTGCTCTGGTGGGCACCCGGGCGCAGCTCATGCACAGATGTACACAATGGGTTCGGTTTTGCGGCACGGCAGTGCGATGCAAAAAGATAAGTATCTGTCAGCGATTGCTAAAGGGGAGCTGCGGTTGCAGTCGTTTGGTGTCACTGAACCCTCAGCTGGTACTGACACAACGTCTATAACCACCACAGCTCGGCTTGTGGGTGACAGGTACATTGTGAATGGTCAAAAAGTTTGGATTAGCCGCGTGCAGCATTCGGACATCATGTTGTTACTGGCGCGTACTCGATCTATAGATGAGCGCAACTCAAAAACTGACGGTCTGTCCTGTTTTATTGTTGATTTGATGGGTGCAGAGGAACGAGGACTGACAATACAGCCGATTGATGCGATGATCAACCATCATTCTTGCGAGCTGTTTTTCGATGACTTTGAAATACCGGTTGAGAATCTACTGGGTCAAGAGCACAAAGGATTCTCAGTGATTATGGACGCGATGAATGCAGAGCGTATACTCATCGGGGCAGAGTGTATAGGCGATGCCCGCTATTTTATCAACAAAGCAACAGCCTATGCCAGCGAACGCATTGTATTCAATCGACCGATAGGACAGAACCAAGGGGTGTCGTTTCCTATAGCGAGTGTTTATGCGCAAACTGAAGCTGCAGCCTTAATGGTTGATAAAGCAGCTACGCTGTTTGACGCTGGAAAACCCTGCGCAGCAGAAGCAAATATGGCAAAGATGCTGGCCGCTGCTGCGTCATGGCAAGCGGGCGATACCTGTTTGCAAACTTTTGGTGGTTTTGGTATCAGTCGTGATTACCACATTGAACGCAAATTGCGTGAAACTCGTCTTTACCAGATAGCGCCCATCTCAACAAATCTAATCCTATCGTACCTGAGCGAGCATGTACTCGGTATGCCCAGGAGCTTCTAGGCTGGTGAACGCGCTGGATGGATTATTGGTTGTTGCCATAGAGCAAGCCGTTGCAGCCCCTTTGTGCACCGCAAGGCTGGTATCAGCCGGTGCCAGGGTGATCAAAATAGAAAGACCAGAGGGTGACTTCGCCCGTCAATACGACACGGCAGCCAAGGGTGAAAGCTCTTATTTCACCTGGCTTAATCAAGGAAAAGAATCTGTCTGTCTAGACTTTAAGCGAACCGATGATGCGGCATTTCTCTGGGCTATGATCGAACAGGCCGATGTTCTAGTACAAAATCTGGCACCTGGGGCGCTGGCACGCTCTGGCTTTAATGCTGATCAATTACGCCGCGCTAATCCACGCTTGATTGTTTGTAACATCTCGGGCTATGGCACGTCAGGCGCAGTGTCAGGCAAGCGCGCATATGACCTATTGGTTCAGGCTGAAAGCGGTCTGGTGTCGGTATCCGGCAGTGCTAACGAGCCCGGTCGTATAGGCGTATCTATTTGTGACATTGGTGCTGGTGTCAGTGCTTATACCGGTATATTGGAAGCGTTGTTGAAAAGAAGTATTAACGGGCGAGGATGTGAGTTGTCGGTATCGCTATTTGATGTGGCCGCAGAATGGATGAGCGTACCGCACATACATGCTCAGTACGGTCATGGTGCGCCATTACCGGTGGGATTAAGGCATCCATCCATTGCACCCTATGGTGCTTTTCAGTGCGCTGACGGTCGGTTGGTGTTGGTATCAATCCAGAATCAGCGTGAGTGGGTGCGCCTGTGTGAGCAAGTCCTGCAAACACCTCAATGGGTGAGCAGTCAGCAGTACGCCACTAACAATGACCGAGTTGCCAATCGGGCTTCGCTTGAACACGATATCACGTGTATCACGTCAACCCTGACTGCCAATGAATTTCGGGAACGTCTCGAGGATGCTCAAATAGCCTATGGACTAATGAACAACGCCGATGAACTGATTGATCACCCAGCTTTTAGGGCTCAGGAAATGATCACGACCTATGGGGACAAGATCAACATGCCTGCACACCCCATTGCCTGGTCAGATGAGTCGGTACCAACGGGTTCGGGTTGCCCTGTAGTCGGGCAACATACTGAGCAGGTACGAAATGAGTTTATGGCATCCGAATGAAACAGGTGCTGCCATGTATGACAGCCTGCAGCCCATGCATTTTTACTGAATAGAGCTTAGGTATTGCTCATAAAGACCCAGGAACACTGACCACAGGAGACCCGTCTTCGGGCCAAGTTGGATTCAAGGCAAAACCAGACCTTCAGATACTGGCTCTATAGTCGTTTTGGTTCCATCTGCAAATTCAACTTGAAGACTGTCTATTGAGCCATCCGTTGGAACAGCAAACGACAGATGAGGTGATTGATCCGTTTGCATGCCAATGGCATTGGTTACCTCGCGTGTGTAGCTATTACCTGTATTGGATACGGCGGTCACACGAGCGCCAATCCACTTAACGTTCTCAGGCACGGCGAGGGTGACAACTCGGTTTGTATGCTCGTTTAACGAGGCAATGACGGGACCGTTCATATTCACCCAAACGACATCCTGTCGTGCATCGCCGTCTAAGTCGGCAACAATCGCAGATTGACCAAAATGGCGATCTTCCAGGTTCAATACCGGTGCATTGATAAACCGGCGTCCGTTTTCATCGTTAACCTGGAGCATAGCGCGACCACTTAACGGATTGATTTTGTGCACTGGCCACTTGATATAGTTCTGCGCGGCTAGTAAATCAAGACTCCCGTCCAGATTCAGATCTTCAAAAACCATACCCCAGCCAAACCCTTGTCCGGTCAGGCCGCTTGTCTTGGCGATATCAGTGAATTTTCGATCGCCATCATTGCGCAACAGCACCCACTCTCGCACCAGAGTTTGATCATCGGTCAAATCACCGCGTAAGAAACTAGTGGGTATTGAATTGCTGACATTGGATATCGCCAGATCCTGATCCCCATCTGCATCATAGTCACCGACACCCAACCCCATCCAGTAACCGATACCTGAGTCATAAACGTTTTTGTCAAATGTGGAGTCCCGGTTATTGTGGAGTATTTCAATCGTGCCCGTATTGTTCGACAAAACAAGGTCCTGGTAACCATCCTGATCTAAATCGGTAAACACCGAGAGGAACGTATTTTGTGTGCCGGCGGTGCCGGAAGACTGGGTGATATCGGTGAAGTTCATTCCGCCATCGTTTCTCAGCAGACGGTTGTGCCGAACGTGCTCTGGTTTGTTGAACGTGCTGGAAACCCAACTGCCATAGGCAATAAAATTACTGAGATACAGATCTATATCACCATCTTGATCAAAATCGGAGACAGCCACAGCCAGTGTGCTCTCAGTATCCGCCGATTCGTAGGCGATTTTTTCTGCGTCGAATACGCCATCGTTGTTAGTATGCAGCCATACACCGTCGTCTCTGGCAACAAGCAGGTCAGTCTGACCATCATCATTGAAGTCTATTGCCGTTGCCCCGTAACTGGCAGTGAGGCTGGACAGATTAGTGCCTGCGATGATGTTATCCATTGCTCCTTCACGGTAACTATAGAGTGCGTCTTCTTGCTCGTGTCCACCACTGACGAAAATCTCCATTTTCCCGTCACCGTCAATGTCGATAGCAGCGCCACCGGTAAAGGGGAAAGCAACCTTTTTATTCCACGTGTGTTGATGGTTAATGTCTAATGACTTAAACGGTGTGGCAACCACTGAATCGGGGAGTTTGGGTGCGTTGCTACATCCTACCGATACCAGTAAAATGGCAGCCATCGCCAGCACAAAGAGAGCTGTTTTGAGTGTTGATTCCGAAGCAAGCATCGTGATTCCTTTTTGTAAAAAAATGGCTGCTGAATGGTCGTGAAATTAATTAATCAGCATATCTTTCGGTAATTCATAAATCAACCGTCTATCTTGGACTAAGAACGGATTAGCGGGAAGGAAAGACTGTACAGCATGGCACCAGCCCAGCAAATTTTTGTCAGAAAACCACGGTGCGCTTCCTTTCATGCCAAATCTGTGGGCAAATACCACAATAGGAAAGGCCGATAAATCGGCGAGCGTTGGCTGGTTCATTCCTGCTAAAAATGGCCCCCCTTCAAGCCGAGCAACAAAGTCGTTTAATAGTCTTTGTTGCATAGACTCCACGGATTCGGAACGGTCTATTTCGTTAACCATGGCAACGATGAAATTAGCCCGTTTGATTAAGATTGGCCAAAACAGTCTTATCCAGGCTGGTATCTGGGTGGCGTCGTTCACCGCACGGGCAAGTTTCCATCCGTTGGCAAGTCCATCTGCTAATGAGGGCCAGTCCACTGACAATCGAAATAACGATGGAATCAGTTGATCGGTAACCCAGTTATCTTGCGCAATGATTTGACGCCTATCTTCTTCAGTGAATCCTAGCAATGCTCGCTCAGGATACAATTCATCGATCCAATGCCCGATTTGCGACGATTCAAGTTTCCATTGCTCACCGATTTGTAGTATGGGTACCTGCCTGGCCCCAGTAAATCGTACTGCTTGAAAAGTAACTGGATTGACACCGACAAGTTCGTAATCGAGTTTTTTGAATGCCAGGTAACATCCCACTTTCATTGCAAATGGGCTGGTAGGTATTGCGAATAACCGAATAGAGGTTTCTTGTTTCATTGCTTAGCCTGGACTATTCATGAAACGTCAATGTTTACATTGATGGTGCAAACGCAATGACTGCCTTGAATTCATACTAATACCCCAAATTGCCTTATTAATTGCTAATTGGCTTATTCATCAGTTCGTCTGACACCTATCAATAAACCATTTGGGTATGCTCTTGGCAGGGAAAGTTCCCTGCAGCCACAAACTGCGTCGATTTCATGCCCACAAATGGAGCCCATTCGGTGAGTGGTTTGGTTCTCTGGACGCTCAGATAGAAAACGTGCGTGATTCAACTATCAGACATTACACAGGTGGATCGCATCGTCGATCAGTCGGTAGACGTGATCTCGTGATGTCGCATCAAAACGCCTGAGTCGTTAGTGAATTACCCAGGCTAGGTAATTCGAACAAGAGCGCCCAATCCGGCTGCGTGGTGTTCCAACGCATGACAATGAAATAACCAGTCTCCCGGGTTGTCAGCCACAAACGCGAGAACCATACTTTGACCTGGCATGATCAACGGGCTGTCAACCCAACGCGGTTCAGGCAATGGTTCTCCGTCAATTGACAACAGTTTCATATGATGACCGTGTAAATGCATTGGATGAGGGAATGCGGTGGAATTGCTGATGGTCAGTTCAACCGATGTACCCTGTTTCGTGTCGATAAGTGGCGGCATGTCCAGCCTGTTCCCCACAACGTCATTGATGGCCCAGGCATAGCCCTGCTGCGCAATTTCACGCAGTCCCATCCACTCACCGTTGAACTTGGCGCGCCGCAGTCCTCCCATAGCACCGCCTGCAATAGTAATGTCGTGCATCATTAAATTGGATAAATCAGGTTCCGGCAGATTGGGTAGATCAAGCTCAATGCGCTCGCTCAATACCGATTCTCTTAAGGGTATTTTTTCGTAGACGAATCGGGTCAAATCAAAAGGCTCTCTGTAGAAGCTATCAACCACTGGTGATGTTGAGCCTGGTTCACCCGTCATATCCAGGATTATATCCACACGTCCAGAAGCACCGACAATAATAGGTTCTTGAGCCTGATAAGGGCGAATGGCTTGTCCGTCGATCGCTATGACAGAGGGCGTAAGATCACTGAATGACAAGGCGAAATTTCGTGCATTGGATGCGTTAATGATTCGCAATCGAAGGCGTTCGCCAGAGTGTACTTTGATAAGATCCCGGAAGCGCCCGTTGACCGTTGGTACGTTGCCAATACGGCCAGCGTGGGATCGATCATGGCCTGCACCAAAGTCATTGCTGATTGATGCGTCATCCAGCAGACGCCAGTCATCAATCATCCAGATTAAATCTCTATCGACTGTGGGTGGGTCCGCCTCTTCTATGATGAGAGGACCATAGAGACCACGTCCAATTTGCTCGTAGGCGTTTACGTGTGAGTGGTACCAAAAGGTACCTGCATCAGGTGGCACAAATTGATAACGAAACGTATCGCCGGGTTGTATTGGCGCCTGAGTGAGTCCTGCGACACCGTCCATCGCATTGGGTAGTCGGATTCCATGCCAATGGACGGCTGTGGGGACCGTAAGCTCATTCTTTACTATGACATCCAGTGCGTTTCCATGGCGGATTCGAAGCGGTGCACCGGGCACCTGTCCATTGAATCCCCATACATCTGTTGCCGGAAATGCAGGGCCAACCAATTTAACTTTGCCGGGTCGGGTGGTTAATTCTACGGACGGGTGAATAGTGCTTTTGGCTTTTACGCGCGGTAGCCATCCCGCGACAGTGGTTGCCCCAACCCATTGAAGAAATGATCGTTTGTCCATATCTGTCTCCTGACGTAAAAACGTATTGCCAAGGCCAGCTCGCCCGGTCGAAAGTTAGTTTTTACACACGTTGTCTCATCGATTGCCGTTGGTGTTGACAGTCCCTGTCAAAACAATGGTGACAGGATTGCCGGACAACGGACGATGTGACACCTGTCAAGGGTACAGTAGGCTATCCTAATAACACTCTTACCCCTTTACAAAAGGCCGTTAAACTTTGTGTACATCTGTTAAAAATCCGTTAATGCACGGGTCAAACCGTTCCCATCTGGCCCGGTGTCTGGTTTTGTGCACCGCATTTATTCTTGCTGGTTGTGGCGGTAGTAGCAGTGACAATAACCCAGGTAATGGAGCCGCAAATTTGGCACCGGGTCAAGACGATGAACCTGTGCCTGAAAATACCCGATTTAATACGGCCACCAATTTTAGTGTCACCCGTGAGCCAGGGCCCAGACTACCAGAGCCTGAAGAGATACTCGAGTTGACCGATGTCGAGTTTAATCGGGGGCTTCCTGCCGCAGTGTTACAAACGCCAGACGGTCTAGACACCTCGATTAACCAACCACCATTTTTCGAGAATTTACAGAATCTTGAGGTTCTGGCCGGTGACACTATAGAGGTGGTTTATCAGCCGCAGGATCCTGATGGCGAGCTGCCGGGTATGTTTCCGGAGAAATTGCCACAGGGAGCCCAGTTTGTTGACAATTTTGATGGCAGCAAAACGTTTACCTGGCAGCCCTTACAAATGGATGTGGGGATTAACCGATTTACGGTCACTGCTGTAGATGCAGCTGATCAGCGCTATCGCAGTTCGCAATCGATATTAATCAAAGTGGTGTTACCTGAAGACTCAAGCACCATTCCCAATGTTGCACCCATGCTCGATACCATCTTGGCGCACACAGTGCGTGTTAACGATCCTGTTGTCTTCGAATTGAAAGGGATAGATTTGAATGGCACGGTGCCCACGATCGAAATACCGGATCTCCCGGCCATGGCAAGTGTCGAACAGGATCCACGATTCAATGAAATCTATGTATTAAAAGTGGTTCCAACAACTGTTGGTGAGTTCACCATTGATGTGCTGGTGCGTGATTCAGTTGATCCGGGCCTGTTCGTAACCGAGCAGGTCAGTTTTAACGTGTTAGCGCCTAGCGCGTTTGACCGACCGGGCACAGCGTTACGCGCACTGGCGCAAAATCGTGATATCGATATTGGGTTCGCTGCTTTGCAATCATTTTATCACCGCCCAGATGGCGCGTTGTACGCTGATACAGCGGCGCGTGAATTTAGTATCGTCACGCCTGAGAATTCCATGAAAATGGATCATATCAATCCACAGCCAGGTCGTTATCAGTTCGCTGCAACCGATAACCTGGTGTCGTTTGCACGGCAGTACGGTATGCGTATTCACGGACACCCACTGATTTGGTACCGGCAGTTACCTGCCTGGGTTGAGGCCACGCAGCCACAAGATCGTGAAGGTCTGATGCGCGATTACATAACAAACATTATGTCTCGTTATCAGAGCGACATTACATTGTGGGACGTGGTTAATGAACCCCTGTCAGACAACGGTGGTTTTCGCGATTCAGTCTGGTTTGAGGCGATGGGTGAGCGGTACATTGATTTAGCACTGCAGCAGGCGAGACGGGTTGACCCGTCGGCAACGCTACTGATTAACGAATTTGATATTGCGTTTGCTGGCCCGAAATTCGACGCACTCCTACAACTGGTTGATAACTTGCAGGCTCGCCAGATACCGCTGGATGGCATTGGTTTTCAATTGCACCTGTTTGCAGACTTTGATCAGTTTGATGAGCTTGCCAGTCACTTTGCTGCTATTGCCGCACGTGGTTTGGATATTTATATAACTGAGCTCGATGTCTCTTTGAGCGCGAACACGACACTCTCGACACAGGCCGATGTTTACCAACAAATCGCCACTATTTGCCTTCAACAAAGCCGTTGTAGGGCACTGCAAATGTGGGGACTAACCGATCAATATTCGTTTCGTTCTAATTTCGACCCCTTGCCGTTTGATCGAGCCTATCAGGCAAAACCTGCGTATCGTGCACTGCAACAGGCGTTAGAAAATAGTCGGTAGCGGCTGTATATCGTGCTCTACCGACTCATGTTTCTTATCGGTATACCATGCAACGCGTATCTACAAACGATCAATGGGCCGATGCAGGTTAATGGATCATGGGAGGCTCGTTAACATGTGCGCAGCCTCGATGCCTGTGTGACTGATTACGTAAATACACCATGTCCCAATCCCGAATCGGTATTGGTGCACCAATCTGCTGCATGATGGATTGAAACTCTTCTTTTCGGGCCTGCAGACGTTCAACTGAACCGCTGGGCAACCACCCGCTGAGTTTATCGGTTATCAAAGTATTGTCGCCAACGGAGAACGCTGCCATGGCATCAAGAAATTGCGCTTCGTCGGCGGAAACGACTGGGCAGCACAGGCATCTGATATCGGGTGCCTGCGAGGCATATTGCAGTGATTCAGCCAGGTGAGCATCAAGTAGAGATTCGATTTTCGGCAGAGCTAGATGGGTACGCAACAGGGGCACTACCCTGATGTTGATGCCAGAGAACAGTAAAGTTCTCATCCTCAATCTAATGGCATTCAACAGTAATAATTCAGTTAATGACAGGTCATTGTTCCCAGATCAGAGGCGATTACATTTTGATAAATGGGTTTACTATTAGGATTACCATTTCGAT
>CALKXZ010000210.1 GCA_938003775.1 uncultured Granulosicoccus sp.
CACTCACCATGACTCCCTCCAGTGGTTCAGAAACTGTCCGCAGCGTGTTTTGACCAAGAAGAACAGTTGTGCTGCTTAGTGTGCCATTCTCGACTGGCAATGCACCAGCTGGCCCCACATCTGGAGGCGTTACGTCGCCACCGTCAGGGTCCATATCCGGGCCGTTGGCAACGGTTGTGGGATCAGGTATAGAAAATTGCGCCTCGCCCACAAAAAACTCGCAGTATTGGTTATAGACAGACAGAGTTGCAATCTTTCCCCCATGTATCGACCAAGTGTTAGAGGCCAGCGGATCGGTTGTCGTGAAATCACTACCATCACTGAACTCCCAGCGATATTCCATGGCTTCATCACTAAGTTGTTGATCAAGGACGGCCTCGTATTCACAAGCAGTACCGTCACATCTGTACCAAATCTTGACGCGCTCAGCATCAGCTCCCGCTTCGGATATTCCCTCTATCACCGGTTCAGTGGCATGGGAAGGGATAGAAAATGCAGTCAGACCACCCAACAGGGTACCGAGCGTGATTATGACGTGTGTTTTTACACCATGACTGTGCTTCATGACTTCTCTATCCGATACACCTGGGCTATAAAGTAGCGGCATGTACGCTTCCGTCTTAACCAGGCGTAACAGTCTGATCATCGAATAGTGATGAGAGTCCCTGAAGTTTTCGGAAGAAGCTCAACTCTGGAGCCGTGGCTTTACAGAATCAGCGGGATCAGTCGTAAGTCTGGCGAATGCGCAACCATGACGTACCCGGTGTACAGTAGAATCTACTTAGAACGCATACCGGCAACGACACAATTTTGACCGTGACCGAATCCTTATCCAAAAATTCCCAGCCTCCGCTCTTTCTTCTCACGATTGACACAGAGGAGGAATGGGACTGGAATGGGAATTTTCCTTCTGCACCGTTTTCCACCAGGAATATCGATGAAATTCCTGAATTTCAGAGACTTTGTAATGATCTCGGCATACGGCCGACATATTTTGTTGATCACGCAGTGGCTGATAATTTGGAAAATGCAAGTCTGCTCCGGGGTTATCTTGACCGCAACGAGTGCGATGTAGGAGCGCACCTTCATCCGTGGTGTACGCCACCTGTCGAGGAAGAGATCGGTGAGAAAAACTCTCATGCGGTTAACCTGCCGCTGACTCTCTTTGAACAGAAAATTCGGACGCTTACGGCCAGTTTGACAAAGTCCTTCGGTCGTCACCCTTACTCCTATAGAGCTGGGCGCTGGGGTGTCAACGGCGCTCATCTGGAAGTCCTTGCCCGGGCTGGATACAGAGTTGACTCCAGCGTACGGCCGTTCTATGCAGACAAGGACTTCTCATACCAGCATGCACCCACACGTCCTTACTGGCCATCGTTCGACGATGTGCTCAAAGATGACGAAACACAGTTATCACTTTTTGAGGTACCGACCTCGAGTGGGTTCGACCGCACACCTTTCGAAATTTTGAACACCTTACACACGAAACTGTCGACACGACCACTGAATCGCTTGCGACTCATCGGCATTCTGTGGCGACTTCGTATTCTCAGGAAAGTTACAGTCACACCTGAAGGACATGACGTCGATGATATTTGTAGATGCATCGATGCGTGCATTGCTCGAGGTGACAGAGTTATTAATATGTTCTTTCACAGCTCCGACCTGTTACCCGGGTGTACGCCCTATGTTCAGAATGACGCGGAGAAACAGCGTTTCCTGGACTGCATCAAACGTTGTACACAACACGTACGCACCGTCCACAATGCTGAGATTGTCACCATGCGCGAAATACGCCAGCGCTTAACAGGAGCAGCTTGAAAGCTATGAAAATTGTTGGTATCTCGCCATTAGACAAAGACAGCACGGTCTGCCTTGTCATAGACGGCCGCGTCGTTGGTGCAATAGCAGAAGAACGGTTGAGCCGAGTCAAGATGCATGCCGGTTTTCCCTACAATGCTCTAACAGAACTACTGCGTCTGCATGATCTGACAGCTGACGACATTGATAGCGTGGCGTATGCGTTCGAGGATTGGGAAGAAGAAACACGGCTCATTGACGAAGCACTGGCTGAGCACAAACATCAAGAATCAGTGAAACCTCCTACCGATATTGCCGCAAGCATGTCGTGCCTGCCGGAACAACCAAAACGAAATTACGCGATCCCAGGACTTGAAGAGTCCGCTTTGTATATCAATAAGAGTGTAATGCACACAACTGCCTATCGATGGTTAAGTACGAACGCTGCGCTAAGCTCATTTTTTTCATCACGACAACTCAACCGTTGGCGAGATACGGCCAGCGCGGCACACCGCAAATGGTCCCAGGAATTGGACAAAGGGCTTTGCCATTTTGGCCTGGAAAACAAGCTCAAACGGGTTGATCATCATCTAACACACGCAGCCAATGCCTACCTGACATCTGGTTTTGACGATGCTCTGATTGTTACACTCGACGGCTATGGAAGTGGTCTTGGCGGCAGTGTGTCAGTTGGTCGGAACGGTGGCATAGAGCGTTTACATTCTCTGCCCTACCCTACAAGTCTTGGCGAATTCTACGAGCGTGTAACATCTTCTCTGGGGTTCACTCCTGGCCGCCACGAAGGAAAAATAGTCGGCCTGGCTGCTTACGAGTCACCAGAAATTCTGTACGACACAGTGCGCACATACTTTGAAGGCACAGGTGAGTCTCTGCGTTACCGTCAGCCCCACAATTTCGCGCTTTCACGGCACTTAGCTTCACAATTTGCAAAACCTACGGTTGCTGCGGCCTATCAAAAAGTGCTTGAAGCTGTCGCCTGTGAATACATCGAACCTTTTGTCAGAAAAACTGGAATAAGTAACATTGTGCTGTCAGGCGGCGTGGTCGCTAACGTCAAGGCTAATCAAAGGATTTTCGAGATTGACGGTATTGAGCAAATATTCATCCACCCCAATATGGGCGATGGCGGGTGCAGTATAGGAGCTGCACTGGTACTGGCTGATGCCTGCAAGCCAGTACCACGTGATCGCATTGAAGACGTTTACTGGGGCCAGGAGTTCACAAACGAGGAAATCGAAACGGTTTTGAAAGAAACCGGGGTCAGCTACCGTCGAACTGACGATGTTGATCTGGAAACCGCAGCTCTATTGGCGGACGGCCATATCGTCGCACGCTTTGCAGGGCGTATGGAATATGGACCACGTTCTCTAGGGAACCGTTCGATTCTCTATCACGCGAAGGATCCGGAAGTAAACCTTTGGCTCAATACGCAGCTCAATCGAACTGAATTCATGCCATTTGCACCCGCAACACTTCACGAGGAACGCGAAACCTGTTATCTCAATATTGCTGGCGCCGAGCATGCTGCGAGCTTCATGACTATCACTTTCGACTGTACAGAAACGATGAAGGACCAGAGCCCTGCAGCTGTACATATTGACGGTACAGCCCGACCACAGTTGGTCAGTGAGCGTTCGAATCCCGGATTTTACCGTGTTCTCACGGAATACCATCGCCTCACGGGTATACCTTCAGTGATTAATACAAGCTTCAATATGCACGAAGAGCCGATCGTTTGCTCCCCAGCGGATGCAGTTCGAGCTTTTCAGTTGGGCAAATTACCATATATGGCTATTGGACCATTTATTGTAAACGCAGAAAACTGAATAACAGCACTTTCAAGAGGCAAAATGTCAGCAATTAATCGCGTACTAGGCCCTATGATCAAGCGGGTTGTTGCACAAGCAGCCAGCTCTGAAGAAGTTCATGATTCCTTGCGCTCTTTCGTGCGGCGTTGTGCAGTATCGCGACCTACAGAAATTAACAATTTAACAAACAAATGTAACCCTTATTTCGACTCAGCAAACAAAGTACAAGGGCCAATGCGAGATGACATTGTATTCATTACCAGTCGATTTCGAAGCGGTTCCACAGCCTTATGGAACGCATTCCGTCAGCTTCCACATATGACGGCATATTATGAGCCATTTAACGAACGTCGATTTTTCGACCCTAGCATGCGTGGCACTCGAATTGATGAAACCCATATTGGTGTCAACAATTATTGGTCAGAATATGACGCAGTTACAGGTTTAACCCAGATTTACGACGAAAACTGGATTCGAGAAGGGTTGTTCATGGGCGAACACGCGTGGAATCCCAGAATGAAACGATTTATTGATGGATTAATCGAACAAGCCCCTGGCAGACCTGTACTGCAGTTCAACCGTGTGGATTTTAGACTTCCTTGGCTTAGAAGACAGTATCCTAATGCTGCCATCGTGCATTTGTACCGAAATCCAAGGGAGCAGTGGCGCTCTTTTCTACCAGACCTGGCAGAATTCCCAAGCAACGCTCATCCTAGTCAATTCAATGACCACTTCTATTTACAAATCTGGGCTCGCGATCTGCAACATGTGATTCCACTACTTGGTCACGAGCAAATTGAACACCCCTACGAGCTGTTCTACCTGATCTGGAAGCTGTCCTACCTTTTTGGACAGAGTTACGCTACTCACTCCATCGCATATGAGCAACTGACAAACGATCCAAATAACACTATTGCAGACATAGTTAAGAAACTTAATATGCAAAATACCGATATCGATAAAATGGTATCTGTTATCTCAGCACCACGCCGCGCAAGATGGACAGACTATGCTGCTCCTCGCTGGTTTGAACATTATGAACATCGTTGTGAGGAATTGCTCGATAGTTTCCTGGGCAACGATAAGGAAGGGTGTTTAGCGCAGATGTCCTCGAATAGTAGATTTCTCACATAATGACAA
Source organism: uncultured Granulosicoccus sp. (assembly GCA_938003775.1). Taxonomy (GTDB): domain Bacteria; phylum Pseudomonadota; class Gammaproteobacteria; order Granulosicoccales; family Granulosicoccaceae; genus Granulosicoccus. The sequence goes on from CALKXZ010000210.1 coordinate 4,770, forward strand.
GCCTGGTCTTGAGTGAAATATTTCCTCCACGCATTGGTGGCAGCGGTCGTTGGCTTAATGAACTCTATCGTCGTCAGGAACCAAGTCGCACTGTTCTGCTAGTGGGCGATCACGAAGAAGCAACCGCATTTGACGAGCAATCAACATTGCGAATAGTCCGAGCTAACCTCTCTGGCTCTGCTTGGACACTAATGACTGGCTCAGGCCGAGCTTATATGTTCAATATGTATCGACAGGTCGTACGGTTAAGTCGGGACTACCCAGTGGATGAAATACATTGTGCTCGCGTAATTCCCGAAGGTGTTGTTGGCTGGTTCGCATCCGTTATATTGCGGATGCGTCTTGTTTGCTTCGTGCACGGCGAAGATATCGAGCTTGCTCGTGAGAGCCGAGAAAGCAGGTGGCTGGTTAATGCAGTGCTTAAAAAATCTACTCGTCTTGTCTGCAACAGCTTAAACACTCAACGCATGCTGATTGATGACTGGAACTGCGACCAGAGTAAGACTGTCGTCTTGAATCCTGGTATCGACACAACCCTGTTCAGACCAGCAGATGACTCTGATTTGACGAAAGCTTTCCTAGGGTGGGCCCAGCGACCAGTTATTCTGACTGTTTCTCGACTTGAAGCACGTAAAGGGCATGACGTAATGATTGATGCGATGTCGTCGTTAATCGAGCACTTGCCAGATCTTCTATATTCGATCGTGGGCTCTGGCCCGGAGCAATTCGCTTTAGAACAACGCGTCGCTAAACTTGGTCTTGAAAAAAATGTTGAATTTCGTGGTTCTTGTGACACTGCAACGCTGCTTGCATGCCTACAAGCCTGTGATGTATTTATCCTGCCAAACCGACGAGTTGGTAGCAGCATTGAAGGCTTCGGCATCGTACTCCTCGAAGCTCAAGCCTGCGCAAAACCAGTCATAGCCGGCGACTCTGGTGGCACTGCTGAGACGATGATCCCAGGAGAAACTGGGCTTGTGATCGACTGTAGAGATCCCTCGAACTTGATCAAACCACTGACAGAGCTACTGACGGATCACACTCGAAGAGAACGCATGGCTGCAGCCGCTCGTTCACTGATGTTGCATCGGTTTGACTGGGAAGTTCTAGCTAACAAGGCAACCCACGCAGTATTTCAGGACGCGGTAAGTAACAAATGACGAGTCCAGAGATTGACGTGTCTTTCGTTATCCCAGCGAAAAATGAAGAGCAGTTTATTGTGCAATGTATAAAGTCGTTGCAAGATTGTAGTGATGCTGGTGTTACGACAGAAATCTGTGTAGTTGACAATGGCTCCACTGACGGTACGGTGGGGTTGGCACATACACTCAATGCACGAGTTATTGAACATCCTAATCTCAGTATTTCTGCGTTACGCAACGTCGGTGCAATGGCATCGACCGGAAAATGGATAGCATTCGTGGACGCGGATGTGACCGTAGCACCAGATTGGTTGGAAAATGCGCTGCGCGAAATTCGCTTGCCAGAGGTAGCTGCGGTCGGCTCTAGTCCGGATATACCATCAGGCTCCAATTGGGTCGTTAGGACTTGGCATTTGCAAGTCGTAAGCCGGCCAGACTACTGCGAGCGCGAATGGTTAGCCTCGATGAACATGCTCGTACGACGCGATCTCTTCGAACAGATTGGTGGGTTCGACGAGACCCTGACAACTTGTGAGGATGTCGACCTTGGCTACCGTATCACAAGGCTGTACCGAATCATTTACGACAAGCGAATACGAGCCACCCACCATGGAGAAGCTCAGTCGCTACGACAACTGTTTAGAAAGGAAGCTTGGCGTGGGTCATACAATTATCGAGGGCTGCTCCGCCATGGCTGGCGAGCAAGCGAGATCCCCAGCCTCGTTCAACCCTTACTTACAATTGGAGGCTTTCTGTGCATATTTGCGAATTTTGCTGTTGATTTAGCTGGAGTAACGCAGGCAGGAATTCTCATGTTGGCTGCATTTCCTCTTGCGAAGACTTTCCAAATTATTCAAAAAACTGGCGCCCGACATTCTTTTTTTGCATTGGTTATCGTATGGACGATCTACTCCTTCGCTCGGGCTTGGAGCGCAATTGTGGAATTCAAATATTTTCTCATCAAACTAATTAAACCTGTTCTTCAAGCACCATGATCTCAGTACTCTTATCCACGTTGAATGGAGCCGAAACTCTACCAAGTGTTTTAAATAGCCTTACGCTTGCTGACTTACCAGATGAACAATGGGAATTGGTAATTGTTGACAACGCAAGTACTGATCAAACTCAAACTGTATTATCAAAGTACAAAGAATCTCTTCCTCTGACGGTAATTTCCGAACTAAGAGCAGGGAAAAACATCGCGTTAAATACTGGACTTCAGGTGTTGAGAGGAGACCTTGTTATATTTACTGACGACGATGTCGTCTTACCACGAAATTTTCTCACTGGTTATTCATGTATTGCACATCAGGCAACAGACTTTAGTATTTTCGGTGGGCATATTGAGGCTCTTTGGGAAATTGAACCACCTGCAAATCTACTTGAAGAGATCCCGTTAAACATCGCCTATTCCCTGACAGAATTGGAGCGAAATCGTGGCGAAATACTTGCCGGTAGACTCTATGGTCCAAATTTTGCCGTGCGAAGAGCTGTGTTTGAAAGCAACATATTATTCGATGAGCGGATTGGTCCGAACGGCGGACATTATATAATGGGAGATGAGACAGATTTCCTGCAGCGCGCAGCTAAGGCTGGTCACCAAGCATTTTTCGAACCTGATATCGTTGTCAAGCATCGAGTCGCAGCTCGTCAGTTGGAGCAACCATGGCTTGCTCAACGCGCTGAACTTGCAGGCCGCACAACACTTCACCAAAGCCTACGTGCTGGTGATTGCCTCGAAGAGGTGGCGACAATCTTAGGTATTCCGCGATGGAGCATCAAGCGCTATGCTGGCCATCAGATGGAGCTAGCTTTGGCACTTCTTCATCTTGGTCATTACAAAAAACATACTGCAAGATGGAACAGAAACTATATATTAGGCTACGCAAGAGAGTTTAAGAGGCTGTCATCTAACGATCAACTGCGTAAGGACACAAGCGTCAAATTAAAATGACCTCACAGAATTCAATTCATCTGCACATAATTTTCAAGGTAATCCGGGACAGCCTAGTGACCATTAGATTATTAGCAGCCCTGTTCTTATTTCTGCGGAAACTAGGGAATTCTGCAGGGCCCTAATACTACTAAAAGTATGTGATAAATCGATTAAGCATTTCAAAATGTGTGAGTGGAGTTCACCCTTATGAGTGGTTTATGGTGGTGGCTAAGGAGCCGACGTCGAGGACTCAAGATTTTTCGCTTCCTTTACGAAACACAACAAAGTTTGTTGGGCAGTTCAATATCATGGCACGCACGAATAGCATCTCGCCCATGCCTGCCACATGGCCCAAAAGGTATTTTTATTGCTGGGGGAGCCACGTTAGGTCGTGACTGTGTGATCTTCCAGCAGACTACAATTGGTTCGAATACCTTGATTGATTCGGCATCTCAGGGAGTCCCTACAATTGGTGATAGATGCTACATCGGTGCAGGAGCCAAAATCATTGGAGGAATTGTTCTGGGTGACAATGTTCGGGTGGGTGCCAATACAGTCGTGCATCGCGACGTGCCAGGACAAAGTGTAGTTACAAGTGGAGAAATGATCGTGCGACATCGTGAGAATATGGACAACCGGTATTACAATCACCCTGATCGCTGGATGTGCTGGGAAGATGGTGCTTTTAATGAGGTGCAAGATGAAAGGCTTGCAGTTCTAAACAAAATCCAAATCTCTCACCCTGAATCTTTATCTAGACCCGCACCAGCTGGCCTATCGTTGGACGATAATAAAAACCGATTCGAAAACGAGTGAGGTAGGTCTCGATGATGAATGTACTACATTTGATAAGTCCGACTGGTTTCTATGGAGCCGAACGATGGATCATTGCCCTTGCTTCTCATTTACCAAGAACAAAGACTCGCTGTGATCTTGTGATAACTAGTGAGTCCCCTCAGACACGGTTCAAACTCCTCGAGGAGTACCCAAATAGTGCTGGAAGCACGCATAGGATAGAACTTAGTCACCGATTTGATCCACATGCAATCAGTAAGCTTTCAAAACTTATAAAAGATGAGAGTATCGACATCGTGCATTCGCACGGATACAAGTCCGACATACTTGCCGTACTAGCATGCTATCGGACGAGTACAATAACTGTCACTACTCCCCACGGCTATACAAAGGCAAGGCGAATAAAAGATAGGGTCTACGAATTTCTTGGAAAACGAGCTCTTCGACAATTTAATCAAGTTGTTCCTCTTTCCTCAGAACTTGAACGTGATGTGCTTGCCTCCGGCGTCTGTAAGTCAAAAGTGCGTTTAATTGACAATGCAGTAAATTTGGATGAGATTGACGAAGCGATTGAGAATTCAGATGGTAATTGTGTTGATAATTGGTCGGACCACAGGTCAGTAACAAAGGGGCGCAGACTGGGTTACGTAGGCCAGCTTGTGCCTAGAAAGCGCGTTCATCTATTAGTGCAGCTTTTTGACGCTTTGTGGCAACGCGATTCGTCTACTACTCTGGACATTGCCGGCGATGGTCCTTGCCGCGCTGAGTTAGAAGCATTAGTGGCGTCTCTACCTGGAGCATCATCAGTACGCTTCCACGGTTTTGTGGAGGATCGTCTATCTCTAATGCAGGCGTTTGACCTATTTATTATGACGTCAGCAGCTGAAGGCGTTCCTCGAGTAATGATGGAGGCTATGTCTCTTTCTTTGCCTTGCGCTGCTTATTCAATCGAAGGCATTAGCGACCTACTGGATCACAATCACACAGGCGTATTAGCAGAAGATGACGACTTCTCCTCGTTAATTTATCATTGCGATCGAGTATTGTGCAGTGCGGAACTTGCAAATCAACTCGGCAAAGCAGCCCGTGAAAAAATTGAGTGTAAACATTCAGCTCAATCCATGGCGGAGTCTTATCAAGCCCTTTACGAAGAACTGATGGAATTGAATCGCAATAGCAAAACGAAAGTCAAATAGAATTGACTGATTAAACAAAGTCAAACCACCTATATTGAATTATTCAATATGAATCAAGGCTAACCAATAGAGTCAACTCTTAAAGTATCGAAATATAATTCGATACGGCTAAACTAACAGGCTGCATACATTGTAAAACTATATGGATTTAACAGCTTCCATGTTCATTCCCCATAAAACAAAAGTAGAAGTATACTTTTTAAATCTGAACCAATTGATATCACCGAGGGCGCTCAGACTTGATAGTTTCGCATAAACACAAATTCATATTTATAAAGACATATAAAACTGCAGGTACTAGTTTAGAAGTATTGTTATCGAGGAGTCTTGGAGAAAACGATGTTTCAACACCTTTCGGTATAGAACATCCAGAGCATATCGTCCGCAATTTTAAAGGGGTTTGGCAACCAACACGGGAGCTCTTACATGGAAATAGAAGCGATCGCGTTAGTTGTATTAAGGATCTCATCGCACGTCGACAGTTTTACAACCATATCCCTGCGAGAATCGTGCAGTATCGATTGTCAAAAAAAGTATGGAAGGATTACTTCAAATTTTGCGTTGAACGGAATCCTTGGGACAAAACTATTTCACTATATTACATGCAGAAAGCTAATTTCACTCCTGAAATATCCTTATCAGAATATATTAGACAAGGTCATCACTGCCGCAACTTTCAGCAATATACAGATCTGAACGGGAGAATTATTATCGATCGTGTACTGAAGTATGAATCTCTAAATGAAGAGTTGAGAGACGTGCTAGGAATGCTCGGAATACCATTTTCTGGAAGTTTGGAGGTTAGAGCCAAAGCACATTTTCGCACCGAAAGACTTGGTTACATGTCTGAGCTGACAAAGTCAGAACGAGAAATTATAGCCGCAGCACATGCAGACGAAATTTCAGCCCATGGCTACTAAATACTTATCACTGCCTCTAATGTCAACTATATACCAGAAAGCTTATACATCATTAACCACTTGGACTACTGCTTGAAAGAAGAATAGGACATAGTTCAGTAACAGTTAATCGCCAATCTGCCTTGACCGCTTCGTCAGAAAAGCGGTTTTGATAGTTTTGGCGAAGAGATTCAGAGAGTTCCTTTTTAGCACTTAGCATCTGGTCCACTGCAATAGCTGCGGCTTCGGTGTCGTTTGGATCGACAAAAACGACACCGGGTGTATCTCGGAAGTGTTCGAATGCAGGGAGTGGTGAAAGGACACAGGGGATTCCTGCACTCATGGCTTCGATCACAACCAAACCGAAAGTTTCAAGTTCACTGAGAAAGAGAAGGCAGTCGAAGGAGTCGTAGATTATCTCACGATCAGTTTCGAACGGGTGAACGATCACACGAGAGTTGTTCCAAATATCGCGATCAGCTCCCCATAGGTGAACTTGATCAGCACTCGATGCCAAACCAACTCTTACGGTGGCCTCTGCGTTCTTTCGCGGCTCAGCCAGATTTCCAACAACACCAACATTGTTAGTTACTCTGCGCTTAACTACCGGTAATGTTGTATTGGGAATTACTCGAAACTTCTCAACCTCGAGGTTAAATGATTTTTGCTGAGCATAGCTTGTAAAATGCACCCGATCGGCAAGAGCTAGGGACATAACCACGGTGTCCTCATCCAAACCATGCAGCGCGTCTCTCAATCCTTGACAGCACACTAATAGTGGTTTTTGTCTCTCTTTGACACCTCTCATAAACTCATGATCGCAAGTGACGTCACATATATAGAGTTCGGCGTCCATGGGGCATTCGGAAACAATTATTACGCCGCTAGATAGAAAGCGGTTGAAATTACTAGTCGGATTCGCCTCAAAAACGACGCGAAAAGATTTTGACAGAAGATTCGCGACACCGGCTATCGCCACAGCACCACCTGTATTACCTTGGAAGCCGCAACGAAAAGCTATGACAGAGTTGGGGTTACTTGCTGCCGTATCAGCGGCTAATTTCCGAACTGTCTTATTGCGTAAATAGGCAATCCAGTTCTCCAACAAATGCAGGCGTTTCTCCACTAGCCAGGGGAGTCGCCGTTCTCTAAATATTTCGGCTAATACAGACAATAATCGGCTAAATCGGTAACTCATCGACATTTTTCCGCTTTGCGGGATGCGAATACATCTTACGAAATTATAATACAACAGCCTGCAACATAAGCACAACGCAGGCAGAAATCTTGCACTCATCAGCCAAATATTTTCTTTGGCAAAGCAAAGAATCTCGCCTTGGAAGTTTCAGCAAATATATCAATAATTGATTTCCGGAAATTAATCCATGTACCCATGATCCGATGGCACCATATGGTCCCCATTGCGCAAGCGTATGATGAATACTGATACTCGAGTCTCGATCTCACGATCTAACTGCTCAGGTAGAAGATCAATTGCCGCTAAATAGATTGTTGAAATTTGACTCGAGTCTGGGCGGGATACGCGTCACGCTCGTTAATGAAACTGGAGATGTATGATGGTTCAAAAAAAACGGGGTAATGCTCTACGCTCAACCATAAGCCGCTCCGTAGCGCTAGCTGCTGGAACTGTGCTCAGTCTCGGGGGAAACTATGCACTAGCCGCCGGACAGTGTGTAGCTCCTGATAACACCTACAATCCATCAAGCGATTCTCTTCCAAGCGAACTTTTGACAGAAAATACCCGCGAAATTTTTTCAGCTAACTTTGATAATCTCCCGGATTTCATTAACGGCTACCAGGAGCGATGTGAAAAAGGAACAGAAGCCGATTGTGCAAAAACTCCCGCAGGATTCACCCACTATCGTTCCGGCGAACGTTTCCACCCAATAGAGAATAACGATTCGAGCAAGCATGCTTCTATAGAAATAACCAATTTTCAAGGTCGCGGAGGGACTGGCAAGAGCTTTGTGGTGTGGGATGAGTCATATGGCGGTCCAAGCACTTGGGGATCCGATTCACAGCTTACACGTGAATTCAGCGCAGAATATCGCGATGTTTATTACGAGTTTTGGATCAAATTCCAGCCGGGATATCGTTGGGCTGGCGTAGAAAATGGAGGTGGTCGTGATCTGGGTAAAATTTCAAGAATAATACATTACGATCAACAACCTAACACTAACATATACAAATTTTTCTCTGGGGGAGTGGCAGCTCCCGTGGCTCTAATGGACATAGCAATCAGCACTAAAGAGCGAAATGGCAGAGTAATTGACCGAGTATTCTTTAACAATCAAATTCGCTGTGATCCGCAGGAGAGCAATTACAAATGTGGCAGTTGGGACCAAAATCTTGATGCTTTTCCTTCTGGCGAACCGACTTTTGTAGAGCTGTTAGGTGACGGCAGCTGGCATAAACTCGGAATGCGCGTAACGATGAATTCTGCTCCAGGAATACGCGACGGCAGACTGTCCATGTGGATCGACAATACCTTAGTTCAAGAAGATACTGATGTTCCGTATATCGGTTTGGGAGGAGACCCTACCATTGGTTGGAATACCTTGATGATCGGGGGAAATATGCATAATTTGCCCGAACCAGAGTCAGCCCAATTCGAGCAGTGGTACGCAATTGACGACGTACGCGCATTCTCGATTGAGTAGCGAGAAAGTCTATTTTGTTGTGACGAACCTTCACAGGGGTGTCACAACAAATACACATCCAGAACTATTAAAAAAATAAAACCACATCATCAAAGCACCAAAGGTAGGTAGACTCTACTTTCATACTGCCCCTCTTCCAATACTGTGTACCCACTTTCTCTATTTCTCAACTTGATGATAATCAAGACAAGTCGAGAAGAATATTCAATTCTCGTTTTTACAAAGCAGTTTTTCATATTTGGTTGGAAATACATCCGAAATTTCACTACGAACCTTTAATGCTCGCTCGCCCTTTCAGTCGAAATTTTACCCATCGAAATTCTCTGTATGGTGAAAAATTCCGTAAACCTCGCCACAACCTACTTCTAGCGCGAGCAGTGACTAATTTAGTCTGTGTTATTTTACTATTATCAAAAATCTCTCTCCTTACAGCACTCGCACACGCAGTGGATTTTGCAAGCGACCAAGACGCAATGCCAGCATTGAAAAGCAAAATGGCCTGTATGCGTGAATAGGTCTGCTCTCTACTGCTTTTAAGATTTACGCATATGTGATCTAGAAAGCGCTGCGATGCAGTTTTATAATCATCAGATTGGTCTGGATCGTAGTGGCTGGCTGCGATGAGTAATACGTACTTCCTGATATCTTGCGCAGCCCAAGTGTCATTTACAAACTCTAGTTTTTCAGGAAAATCCAAATATGGCCTTTCATTCTCTACCATCCAACGCGTGTAAGTTACTAGCGCTTCTCTTGCATACAGCCAATCTAAATCCAATTCTCCAATTCTCTCCTTAACCTCAAGAAATCGCAGCACTGATTGCAGAAATATCGTATATGACCAATTTTGCTCAACATCGAGCATGTGGCGTTTTGCAAGATCATCATTTGCACCAAAAGTGTCCCTTAAAACTCTAGCAGCTCGATTAATCCAACAGGCTGAACCATCGACTTCGTAAGCATCAAGCAGCGCCACCAAGAGATTACCGGTCGCGCGTGTCAACGGTAGAGCATAGCAACCACCGCGACCAAACAATATTCTGCAAGCTTGCGGTAAATCCCTACGCAAAATAATCCACAACTGGGCCAGAAGTATATCTTCCCC
>CALKXZ010000211.1 GCA_938003775.1 uncultured Granulosicoccus sp.
GAATGCCCGGTCACCCAGCCGACATCTGCGGTACACCAGTAAATATCACCGTCTTTGTAGTCAAATACGTATTTATGCGTCATGGATGCATACAGAATGTACCCACCACTGGTATGTAAAACGCCTTTAGGTGTACCCGTAGACCCGGAGGTGTAGAGCACAAATAACGGATCTTCTGCATCCATTTCAACAGCCGGACAATCACTAGAAGCGCCGCTGATGAGTTCGTGGTACCACAGGTCGCGACCATCTTTCCACTCGACATCCTCACCACCGCGTTTAACCACGACCATACGCTTGACGCAATCGGTCTTGGCGCAGGCGATGTCAGCGTTGGCCTTGAGTGGTACCTTTCGCCCACCACGCAAGCCTTGATCAGCGGTGATAACAATTGAGCACGATGAGTCGTTAATACGATCCTTTAGCGCATCGGGTGAGAAACCACCAAACACGATGGAATGAATCGCACCGATACGAGCGCAAGAGAGCATGGCTACGGCCGCTTCTGGAATCATGGGCATGTAGATGCACACGCGATCACCTTTCTTGACGCCCAGACCTTTCAGTGCATTGGAGAAGCGGCACACTTCATTGTGTAATTCGCGATAGGTGATTTCGCGCGATTCTTCTGGGTCATCGCTTTCCCAGATGATGGCTGTCTGGTCGCAACGCGTTTCCAAATGCCGATCTAGGCAGTTGTAGGCAACGTTGACTTTTGCGCCTTTGAACCAGCTAATCTCGCCCTTGTGGAAATCCCATTCCTGGACCGTATCCCAGGGCTTGAACCAGTCAATGAACTCCTCGGCCTGGTCTGCCCAGAATCCATCGGGATCCTCTATAGAGCGAGCGTACATCTCGTTGTAACGCTCCTCGTCAATATGCGTGGACTCAGCGCGTTCTGCGGAGACAGGATAAATTCGGTCTGTCGACATACTCAGTGAATGGGTTAGTTACGATGGTTGCAGTTTACCTTCCCGTAAGAATCAGTCAATTAACACTTTGCCAATTGAGTAGATTATTGAATTTACGACTCATTATGACTTGACAGGTCAGGATTGCTGCCGTAGCAAATCCATTTTCTGGCGACGTTCCCACAGGGCTTTGCGGCTAATACCCAATCGGGCAGCCAGTTCAGTTTCTGACAAGGTGCCCTGGTGAAGCAGCACGAAGTAGCGGAAGTACCCATCTAGACTGAGATCGTGGGCACCCATGGAGTTGTGGCCAAGTCCCAGATTTTCACGCGAGACGGTGCCCCCGCGGGCCGACAACACGGCTCTGGCTAGCACGCTGTCCAGTTCAGCTACGTTGCCGGTCCATTCGCAGGCTTTGAGTGCGGCAAGTGCTTCTGCGCTAAATTTTAGCGGACCTAAACCATAACGCCGCTCCAGCCTGTGCAACTGCTCATAAGCCAGTGGCAGAATGTCGTCGGGACGATCACGCAAAGCGGGCAAACCAAATTGGTTGTCAATAAACAGTTTAGCCAGGGGTGCGATCAGTCGTGCGTCGGCGGATAACTGTGTTATCGACTCATGAGACAGTGTAATGGTTCTTACGTTGACAGCGTGCTGACGGCCACCTTCTGCAACGCTAATAGCTCCGCGGCTCAGAGCTTCAGCCAAGCGATTTTGGGTCTCGGTGGACAAATGCTCGGGGTGGCGGATAACCAGGGTACCATTGTGCGCAGCCTGTAATAGGCCGCCCGGTGGAAGGCCCGTGGCAGGTATGTCGCCATGGGTTCCCAGTAGCGCCTCAGCATCCTGCTGAACGCTCCTTGCGCTGATATCGGCAACGACAAACGGTGCATCGTTTCTGTCACTGGTGGCGTGAATAGCCCGCGCAAGTCCTTCACGGTCAGTTCCGGGTTCTCCATGCAGATGCAGGCATCGGTCAGATTCTTTCTTGTGGGCAAATACCTTGAGCGTTTGCTCGAGTGCGGTGCCTTTTATATGGTGTAGGGAAGGTTGTATACGTTGCACATCCAGCCGTAACGCGCGGTTTTGCGCATGCAGCAAATTCTGCATCAATGCACGTTGTATTACCATCAACAGCTCGTCATGGTCAAAAGGTTTAGCGATATAATCAATCGCACCATGACGCATCGCTTCAACAGCAGATCTAACGCTGGCGTGGCTGGTCATAATTACCACAGGCACTGGCTCAGCCAACGGAATAATCGTCGTTCCTGTAGCGCCTGGTAGGCGTAAATCAGCCAACACTAGGTCAAATGATTGTGGTTGCGCTTCAATGGCTTGTTCGACCGTGGTGGCCGTCTGCACTTCGAAGTGGTTGCGTTCCAGTAAGCGGCGCAGTGCCTTGAGGATGACTTCCTCGTCTTCAACTAGCAGTAGGCGTTTCATGTCAATGTTGTTGAGCGGTGCAGCGGTAGTGTCACTATCATACGAGTACCCACTTTGGTATCGCCCAATCGCAGGCGACCATGATGGTTAGAGACAATACTGTAGGCCAGTGATAAGCCCAGCCCCGTACCTTGACCCACTGGCTTGGTGGTAAAAAAAGGTTCAAAGACTTGCTCACGGACGGACGCTTCCACACCGCTACCTTCATCGATAGTTTCAATCACCAGGTCGCCACTTTGCACGAACCCGTGTACGCGAATAGTGGCGCCTTCGGGTGATGCGTCGCATGCGTTGTTAATTAAATTCACAAAGACTTGCATCAGTAGATTGGCGTCACCGAGTACCCATGCGTCGGCTGGCATTGATACGTCGAACACCAGATTATGGGTATCCGGAGAGAGCTTGACTAACCGAATGGCCTCGTGAACTCGCTGGGTCATATTCACAGGCTCAGGGTGTATATCCGTATCTGCTATCGAGTCGGCATGTGAAAATGTTAGCAGTGATCTGACGATGCTGTTGATGCGATCAACTTGTGTGAGTATGTCATCGGTCTGTTCGATAACCAGCGGCGCAGCCTGTGAATCAGCAATGTCATGATGTAGGTTCTGAGCAATGCTGGCGATGCCGGTTAACGGATTGCCTATCTCATGTGCCACACCTGCGGCTAGCCGACCAATCGAGGCGAGCCGTTCACTGTGTGCCAGCTCCGCTTCCAGTGTGTCCATATCTGTGCGATCCTCCATCAGTATTACAAGCCCCGCTAGCGCATCGTTGCGCCCTTCGGGTATGCCGATGTCAGCCTTGTGCAGGTTAACAGTGGCGGTGTGATTATCAACCAGTGCTCGACACCGAAACTGATGATCATCAGCCGATGCTGCGAAGTCCATTAACAGATCCCCCCACGGTTGTTGAATCTGCTTCAGAGATTTGTCATAAGCATCGCGCTCGTCAATACCCGTCAGCATGTGCATGGCAGAGTTCCATAGGTAGATGCGGCCATTGGCAGCCACTGAGCAGACACCCAAAGGCAGTTGATGCAAAACGTTCTGCAGGTACTGACGTAAGTCGTCCAACTGCTTGGTCAGGCCGCGCATCTGCTCGCGTGATGTCTCCAGGCGACGTTCCAGTAAGCGGGCATCGGGAGAGCTGCCTTGGCTGGTGTCTAAACCGGTACGCGGTCGACGCAGAATCTCGCGGGCAAGCGTTGGGCCGAGTAATCCAGTTAGGTTTCGCTCCAGCTGGTCATGTAGCTGGCGCAACTCTGAACGTCGCGTTTCGTCATCAGCAATGCGTGTCTCTTGCAAAGCCCGTTCTAGCTCTTGCCCAGCTACCTTGTTACCCAGCGCCTGTTGCAATGCATAGCGATAATGAACAACTGAGCGGGCAATGCTGGCCTCCTGTGATGGTAGCTCGGCCCGTTGGTTGGCCGCTTGAGATGCAGCCATTTCCTCGGCTGAAGGTCGCGTTAGCAATGAGCCTACGATAAACAAAAAACCGTTTACGCTGAGCGTACAGAATGTGGATAAAGTCCAGATATCGGTGTTAACAGGTGACCACAATGCCGGTTCGAACGCGTTGTTGATTAATGGCAGTATGAGTAACCAAAACCATACTAAGGCACCACCAATTAAGCCTGAGATAAACCCTGTTTGTGTGGCCCGAGGCCAGAACAAAAGCCCGACAATACCGGGTAGTAACTGTGCTGCAGCAACAAATGAGATAAGCCCTAAACTCGCCAAGCCTTCGTTGAGTTCGATGACGATATAAAACCCATAACCTGCGGCGATGATTGCTGTTATTACCAAGCGTCGTCCCCACAGCAACTTTGTGTAAAAGTCACGGGCTTGATTGCTGGCAAGCGTAGCCGGTAGCAATAAATGGTTCATGCACATTGATGACAAGGCCAAAGTGGTGACAATCATCATGGCACTGGCTGCGGATAATCCACCGAGAAAAACCAGTATGGCTAACCATTCGCGACCTAATGTTAGTGTCATACCCAGCACATAAAAATCAGGTGCAATGGACAAAGACAGATGACGACCAGCGAACAGGATAGGAATAATTGGCAGGTTGAGTATCAGTAAGTAGAGCGGAAACATCCAGTAGGCGGTGCGCAAATGTGCTGGGTCCTGATTTTCAACAAACGTCATGTGATATTGACGCGGCAATGTAAATGCTGCACAAAATGATAATAGCAGTAGCGTTGTCCACAGGCCTGTTGTACTTGGTTTGTATAGAGATTCAAGCATGTCTGGCTGATTGGTTGCCCATTCACTCATAGCCATCGGTGATTCAAACACCTGTGTTACAACGAACAAACCGGCAATGACCATGGCAACGAGCTTCACGGCAGATTCAAACGCTATGGCTACCACCAGGCCATGGTGCTTTTCTCGTGGTGTTAAGTGGCGGGCGCCAAACAGTATTGCAAATCCTGTGATAGCTACACAGAACACCAGAGCCAACAAGTTTGACGGCACTTGTCGACTGAGTATCTGGATGGATTCAGTCACGGCTCGAATCTGCAGCGAAATATACGGTGAAATACCCACTAGCATAAACAGTGTCACGGCAAAACCTGTTGCTCGTCCACCGTAGCGAAACGCCAGCAGATCAGCGATAGATGTCAGCTGATAATCGCGGCATAGCTTTAGCAAGGGTTTAAGCAGGTACGGACCAAGTATAAAAGCGCCAGTCAGACCCAGGTAGATAGTCAGAAACGCATAACCGCTTCTATCGGCCAAGCCGACGCTGCCGTAATAGGTCCAAGAGGTTGCATAAACACCCAGTGACAGTGAATAAACCACCGGCGATCGAGTAATACGTTCAGGCAGCCAACCGCGTTCTGCGCACCACGCAACAATGAACAGAAACGCAAGGTACGCCACGGCAATGGCGAACAGAAGTGCAAGATCAATCCCCACGTTGTTGTCTCTTCTGGTTTAGCGCAACTAATGCGATAACCAGTATCCACGGGACGAACATGACGTACCAGGGTAGGGCTAAGGCTGACCACCATCGATTTAATGGTGAACAGATTAGAAACAGAGCGAATAGCGCGATCAACAAGCTGTGATCGCTGGGGGGATGTGAACTCATACGCTAATGCATGCTGTTGCAGGGATGTTTTGCAGATCCCACAACTGGAATGCACCTGCCCAGAATTCATTGATAGAGGCTGGCTCAAACTTGGGTTGGCCGAGCAAGTGCCACGCTTGCGTTAAGAGTGTTAGCGGCTCATGGTGATCGATAGGCTGGGCTCTAGAGTGCTTGCTGAGTTTATCACCATTGGCGTCTATGGCCACCGGAATATGGGCGTAACGGGGTGCATTGAGCGCAAGTGCCTGCATGATTCCCATCTGAGCTCCCGTGCTTTGCAACAGATCCGCACCGCGCACCACGTGCGTGATGCCGTCGGCATCATCCACTGCACAGGCCAATGAATATGACACCAGACCATCGCGTCGCCAGATAATAATATCGCCAACATCGTGTGCTAGATCGAAACAGCACTCGCCTTGTATGGCGTCTTTAAAACCTATGTTACCTGACAGGAACAAGCGTAAAGCATGATTCTCGATTGCGCCAGTTTCTGTGTCAGTGGGCGTTACCAGGTTTTCTCGGCATCGGCCTGGATACACTTTGCCGGCAGGTAGTGAGCGTCGTGCGCAATGGCAAGCGAATACGCGCCGGTCTGAGATCAGTTGTGATAGCGCATCGTGGTAGCGCTCAAGATGAAGAGATTGCCAGATAACCTGACCATCCCACTCAAATCCGTAGGTGTCCAGCGAGCGCTGAATGGCAGCGGCCGAGCCTGCCACTGAGCGTGGAGCATCGATGTCGTCGATACGTAGTCGCCAGGTACCGTTCTGCGCGCGTGCATGACAAAAACTGGCCAGAGCTGCCAATAGCGACCCAAAGTGCAAGTCCCCAGTCGGCGAGGGTGCAAACCGACCAACTGGGCCGATGACCTGCGCCACCTGCCAGGCTCAGGCAGTTTGACGTTCTCTGATTTCTTCCAGTGTCTTGCAATCTATACACAGTTCGGCTGTGGGGCGTGCCTCTAAACGATTGACGCCAATTTCAATGCCACAGGTTTCGCAGTAACCGTACTCGTCATCGTCAATACGTTTCTGCGCTTCGTTGATTTTTTTAATCAGCTTACGCTCACGATCACGGGTGCGCAGCTCCAGACTAAATTCCTCTTCCTGCGTGGCGCGATCGTTCGGGTCTGGAAAGTTGGTTGCATCGTCTTTCATGTGGCCGACAGTGCGATCCACCTCTTCCATCAGTTGTTGCTTCCATTCAGCCAGTTTCTCGCTGAAGTGTTCAAGCTGCTTGGCGTCCATGTAGTGACCACTGCTATCACGCTCGTAAGGCACGACCTCTGGCTTGTTGGAGACTGGAAAATCTCCAATATCATCGCTGTCATCCACGTCGTTGTCGTTAATTGACACAACGTTAGTAGCAATCGCTTCCTTCTTGGTTTTTTTAGCAGGCACTTTTTTACTGACAGCCTTTTTAGACGTGGTTTTCTTAGCGGCAGGTTCGGCCACTTTCTTAGCCGCTGCCTTGCTGGTTTTGGCGGTAGCCTTCGCCGCCGTTTTCTTGGCGGTGTCAGAGGTTTTCGCGGCCACTTTCTTGCCGCTCACTTTTTTCGCAGCGGGTGGTTTAGCCGACGTTTTGGCTGTGGTTTTAGCCGTTTTTTTTGCCGCTGACTTCTTGGCGACAGTCGCCTTGGCAGCGACTTTTTTTGGGGCTGTATCGTCTTTCTCAGTATCGGGCAAGGCAACTTTCTCCGCGGCGGCCTTCTTGGCAGCCGGCTTTTTCTTGGCAGCAGCACCAGTTTTTGTAGCACTGGATGCCGTTTTTTTGGACACTGCCGATTTCTTAGCAGTGGCGTTAGTGGTTCTTTTGGACGTGAGTTTGGCCATAGGACTACCTGTGCGTGTCCGGAATTTCGCAGCGCTGCGTTTTACCAGTAATAAGCCATAAATGCAACCAAAACCTGTAAGTTCATCACAAATCTGGCGCGCTAACGGCGCTGACCACGGCATGTATTTCACCGTGCGCCAACCGCGCAGTGATTTCCTCACCGGGGCTGACACTGGCGGAGTGAGTGAGCAGTTTTCCGTCTTTTTTGACCAATGAATAGCCCCGGTCCAGTATCGCCAGAGGACTGACGCCGTGCAGTGCTCTGGTCAGTAGCTCAAATTGCGCTCGTGCGCGTTCCGTCCGACCTGCCATGGCGATGAGTAAACGGGCTGTGAGCGCAGCTCTAAGTGCAGTATGGCGTGCCAGTTGATGTCGTGGTGACTGTGCATGAAGACGCCTCTCTGCGTCCTTCAGGCGGCTCTGCAGGCTCTGCAACCTACGCTGGCCGGCGCGCACTAGCTGGCGGTCCAACTCGTCAAGTTTCTGGACCTGCTCCTGAACTCGCCGCTCTGGGTGACGCCGATTGAGCCTGGCCTGCTGTTGAACCAGCGTCTGGCGCAGCTGGTTGATACGCTGCAGCTGCAGACGCGCTAGGTGACGCAGATTTAATGCGACTTGTTGCTGTAAGTTGCTGTTATCGGGTGTGGCAAGTTCGGCTGCTGCCGATGGGGTGGGCGCGCGCAGGTCGCTCACCAGGTCACTGATGGTAATGTCGACCTCATGACCGATACCGGCAACAACTGGAATAGTGCTGTTACGGATGGCCTCGGCCACGCTAACCTCGTTAAAGGCCCAGAGATCCTCCAGTGAACCACCGCCTCGAACCAGTAGCAGTACTTCAACCTCCCG
>CALKXZ010000212.1 GCA_938003775.1 uncultured Granulosicoccus sp.
GCTAATGCCGAGCGGCTACTAAAAATGCGGCTTTATGATATGGAAAAACAGCGTATGGATGCTGAACGTTCCGAAGCGCGCAAGGGCCAAGTCGGCTCTGGGTATAGTCAGACGCCGCACTATGGGGTAGTCCGTAGGATCCTGCTGAGCATCTGCCTACTGGGTATCAGTCAATCCGGTTTTAGCGCTGGCCAAGACGATCCACGTTACCGCAGCGCTGAGGGTAGTACTCACACACCCGTTCAGCTCTCTGAAAGTCTGTCGGCAGGGTATCTTCCCGATCCACAAGTGACGCTAAATGCCCCACCGACTCACATCACACTCAGGCACCACCCTGTGCCTACCTATCAAGACGCGTGGATAACGAATATCGGCAATTTGCTCTACACAGACGCCGATCAGGACGGCTATTTTGCTGGGTTCAGCTTGAGCATCGACGCTGATACCCACTATGGCAGCATCGATGTGTATGCCTCTATTGATGTGCAACGGGTCGGTCATCAGCGCGAAAGACTGCATTCCAGTGGCTACTTTACGCTGTTCGGGAACACCTTCACGGACGAGTATCGTATCGACATTGATCTACTTAGAAACTACCCAGCTGGCCATTATGATGTGTTTGTTGATTTAAGAGACGCAAGCAGTGACCGGGTTCTGGACAGCGTCAGTACCCGAGAATTCACCAATTTACGCGCTCTGCCGTTTGAGTCTTTGGACCTGGATGGATTCTTCCACAGACCAGTGTCCGTAATTGCACCCAGTCCGGCACCCAATGATGACATTTACGTCGTTGAATACGCAGGCGCTACAGGGGCATTCTGGTTCGGCCTGCTCGGGTTGATGACAGTGAGACGATTTAACGGGATCAGATGCCGCTTGCGTTCAGGCCTGACACTCTGCCAGGGTACACTTCGCTCTATACTATCCGCACCAATACTAAGCCCACTGCGAAGAGCCGCCATACATGGCACTCTTGAGGACCAAAACGGTAATGGCCGACTACTTGACAGAACATCAGCGCTCACTGGCTGAACCGTCCGCCTATTGGCTGGAACAAGCCAGCGATATTCATTGGTACACCCCGCCTACTCAGGGCGTTAATACAAGTCACACCCCATCTGGCACCTGGTTTGCAGATGGCCAGACCAACGCCTGCTACAACGCACTGGATAGACATATTCAAGCAGGTCGCGGCGAACAGGCCGCACTTATTCACGACAGTCCAGTTACTAACACGCATAGTGTACTCACCTACACTCAGCTGCAAGACCAGGTTGCGCATTTTGCGGGTGTTTTGATTAATCAGGGTGTTGATCGCGGCGACCGAGTCATGATCTATATGCCCATGATTCCCGAGGCCCTCATCGCCATGCTGGCCTGCGCAAGAATTGGTGCGATTCACACAGTCGTTTTTGGCGGGTTTGCCTCCAAAGAACTGGCTGTGCGCATCAATGACTGCAGCCCAAAACTCATCGTCGCTGCCTCCTGTGGGATCGAACCTGGACGAATTGTTGAATACCAGCCGTTGGTTGAACAAGCGATTGCACAAGCTGAGCAATCACTCAATACCTGCATCGTATTCCAACGCGAACAATGCCACTGGACACTGAAGGCAGATCGTGATCTTGATTGGCAGGCCGTGATGGCGCAGAGTCAGCCTGTGGATTGTGTGCCTCTGAAAAGCACAGATCCGCTATATATTCTGTACACATCAGGAACAACTGGATCACCCAAAGGCGTTGTCAAGGACACGGGCGGATCTATCGTGTCGTTGAAATGGACGATGTCCGCTATTTACAATGTCCAAGCCGGTGATGTTTACTGGGCAGCTTCTGACATCGGCTGGGTTGTTGGTCATTCCTATATTGTTTACGGCCCGTTGTTCCAAGGTTGCACCACCCTTATGTACGAGGGTAAACCGGTCGGCACACCCGATGCCGGTGCATTCTGGCGTGTGATACAGCAAAACAAGGTCAAGGTGCTTTTCACAGCGCCGACAGCGTTTCGCGCTATCAAGCGTATGGATCCGGACGGGGCGTTACTGGCAGATTATGATGTATCATCCCTACAGGCGTTGTACCTGGCGGGTGAACGATGCGATCCTGACACGCTGCAATGGGCACAGGAAAAATTAAACGTACCCGTCATTGATCATTGGTGGCAAACCGAAACTGGTTATTCCATCTGTGCCAATTGCCAAGGCATCGAAGCCCTACCCATTGTTCCCGGTTCGCCATCTGTGGCCGTTCCTGGTTACGATGTTCAGGTTCTGGACAACAATGCGAAACCCGTTGCAACAGGTGATATCGGTTCCATTGTCGTCAAACTACCGCTTCCACCCGGCACTTTTGTCGATTTATGGCAAGCCAATGATCGCTTTACCTCAGCTTACTTCTCACGTTTCCCTGGGTTTTATGAAACCGGCGATGCAGGCTTCATCGACGATAACGGCTATGTATTCGTCATGTCTCGAACCGATGACGTTATCAACGTTGCAGGCCACAGACTCTCAACGGGTGCTATGGAAGAAGTACTGTCCAATCATCCCGATGTCGCAGAGTGCGCCGTCATGGGTGTGAATGATGAGCTCAAAGGCCAGTTACCGGTTGGCCTGGTTATTCTCAATGCAGGTTGCGATAAATCCCACCAACAAATCAGCGCCGAATTGGTGCAAAAGGTACGCGAAGACATTGGCCCTGTGGCAGCGTTCAAGTCAGTTGCCGTGGTAGAAAAACTGCCCAAGACTCGTTCAGGGAAAATCCTACGCGGTACATTACGCTCCATTGCTAACTCAACTGACTGGAACATGCCTGCAACCATTGAAGACCCTAGCGTACTGAACGACATTACCGATAGCCTGAAATCTCTGGGCCTAGCCAAGTAACACGGATGAGACAACCAACATGACATCCATTGACTCACGCTTGAGCGATATGCGCCAGGCAGCACTGGCTGGCGGTGGACCAAAACGTGTTGATGCACAACACGCTAAAGGCAAACTAACGGCTCGCGAACGGCTCGCCGTACTGTTCGATCCACACACATTTCGTGAATGGGACATGTTTGTCGAGCACGATTGTCATGACTTTGGCATGCAACAAAATCGTGTACCCGGCGATGGTGTTGTTATCGGCTATGGCCAAATTGATGGCAGGCTGGTTTTTGCGTTTAGTCAGGATTTCACGGTACTGGGTGGTTCCCTGTCAGCGGCACATGCCAAAAAAATAGGCAAGCTGATGGACCACGCTATGAAAGTACAGGCACCGGTTATCGGCATCAATGATTCGGGCGGCGCGCGTATACAGGAAGGCGTTGCTTCCCTGGGCGGTTATGCCGATGTATTTCAGAAAAATATTTTGGCCTCGGGTGTCATTCCACAAATCTCCCTAGTAATGGGCCCATGTGCTGGTGGTGCGGTGTATTCCCCGGCCATGACTGATTTTATTTTTATGGTGCGCGACACCTCTTATATGTTTGTGACAGGACCGGAGGTGGTAAAAACGGTGACGCATGAAGAGGTCACGCAGGAAGAGCTGGGCGGTGCGGGTACGCACACCAGCAGAAGTAGCGTAGCCGATGGCGCCTTCGACAACGATATCGAAACGCTACTGCAAGTGCGCCGCTTTATGCATTTTCTGCCACCAAACAATCGCCAGCCAGCACCCGTGCGCCACACCAGCGACGATGCGGGGCGTGAAATACCGGCACTGAATACGCTCATACCCGATAACCCCAACCTGCCCTACGACATACGCGAATTGGTTACTCGGGTTTGTGATGAAGAGGATTTCTTCGAGATACAACCCGATTTTGCAGCCAACATTGTTGTCGGCTTTGGTCGAATGAACGGCAATACAGTGGGCTTTGTCGCCAATCAACCAATGGTTCTCGCCGGTTGTCTGGACATCAACGCCAGTCGCAAGGCAGCACGTTTTGTGCGCTTCTGCGATGCGTTCTCCATCCCCATTGTCACCTTCGTGGATGTACCCGGTTTTCTACCTGGTACCGCACAGGAATATGGCGGCATCATCAAGCACGGCGCGAAGCTACTGTTTGCTTATGGTGAGGCGACCGTGCCAAAGATCACGATCATAACTCGCAAAGCTTACGGTGGTGCGTATGACGTAATGGCGTCCAAGCATTTACGTGGCGATATCAATTACGCGTATCCGTCAGCCGAGATTGCCGTGATGGGCCCTAAAGGTGCTGTTGAAATTATCTTCCGGGCTGACAGGAACAACCCCGAAGCGATTGAACAACGCACCGATGAATACCGTGAAAAATTTGCCAATCCGTTTGTGGCTGGCAGACTGGGCTTTATTGACGATGTAATTCGACCGCAAAGTACGCGCGCGCACATTTGTCGAGATCTGCACATGCTCAAGTCCAAGCAGCTAGAAAACCCGTGGAAAAAACACGACAACATTCCCCTGTAATTCAAACCACAGCCATTAAAACCCACGATATAAACCCACGATATAAACCCACGATATCAACATTGTGATCAATAAAATTCTAATAGCCAATCGCGGTGAGATAGCCTGTCGCGTTATCCGCACAGCCCGGCGACTGGGTATTGCAACGGTTGCGGTCTATTCGGACGCCGATGCCAAGTCTTTGCATGTCCGGCAGGCGGACGAAGCGGTGCACATAGGTGGCAACGCCTCAGCCGACAGCTACCTACGCATTGATAACATCCTGGATGCCATCGAACAAACAGGGGCAGATGCCGTTCACCCCGGCTTTGGCTTCCTGTCAGAGAATGCGCAATTTGCCCAAGCACTGAGTGATGCAGGCATAACGTTCATTGGTCCGGGCATTCGCGCCATAGAAATCATGGGCGACAAGATCGAATCAAAAAAACTGGCAGAAAGCGCTGGGGTTAGCACTGTACCTGGACACCCTGACGCGATGGCAAGCGCTGACGAAGCCTATGAAGTTGCCAAACAGATCGGATGCCCGGTCATGCTTAAAGCATCAGCTGGTGGTGGCGGCAAAGGTATGCGTGTGGCGTCAACACTCGAGGCGGTAAAAGACGGTTTTATAGCGGCGCAAAACGAAGCTCGAACTGCCTTTGGTGATGACCGAGTGTTTGTTGAAAAATTTATTGAACAACCCCGGCATATTGAAATACAACTGATCGCAGATGCTCATGGTAATTGCGTGTACTTGGGCGAGCGCGAGTGTTCGATCCAGCGACGCCACCAAAAAGTGATCGAGGAGGCACCGTCCTCATTCATCAGTCCGAGGACACGCACAGCGATGGGCGAGCAGGCGGTGGCACTTGCGGCAGCCGTTGATTATCAGTCTGCCGGAACCGTTGAGTTCATTGTGGATGCCCAGGAGAACTTCTTCTTTCTGGAAATGAACACACGTTTGCAGGTCGAGCATCCAGTGACCGAATGCGTAACCGGGGTTGACCTGGTTGAGCTGATGATCTCCGTAGCAGACGGACAGGTACTGCCATTGGTACAAAGTGACGTGAAAATCAACGGTTGGTCATTTGAAGCTCGTGTGTACGCTGAGGACCCAGATCGCGGATTTCTACCCTCAACAGGACGCGTGACACACTATGCACCACCCAGTACGATTGCGACCCAATCCGGCGCCTATACACGTGTCGATACGGGCATTGATGCTGGCGGTGAGATCCCTCTGTTTTATGACCCAATGATTGCCAAACTGGTGACCTGGGCACCCGATCGACAGCAAGCGATAGAGCACATGCAAGATGCCATTGATGCCTATCGCATTCGCGGTGTGCAAAGCAATCTGTCGTTTCTCTCTGCCCTGTTTGCCCACCCTGCTCTGCAAGCGGGTGATCTGACCACGGGGTTCATAGACGACCATTTCCCCCATGGTTTCAGCAGCGCCACCTTTGAGAGCGACGCACTCGACGCACTGCCATTGGTAGCGGCGTGGATTGAGTGGCGGACACGCTTACGCGATCGAGAGATGGTCGACGCGCCCTTAGTCGCCACCTCGTCTGTCATGGCGGCAATTGCCATGAGCGATACACACGCCACCAACAGTGGCACAGCTGAGCCGCATTCTGATGCGGACCATAGTGACGAACACTTGTGTGTCTTTGAAGGCGATACACAGTACGACATATCAATGAATAAACTGGCTGCAATAGACACTGACTGGCAGCCAGGTGACTGGATCTTTCACGGCACGATTGACGACTTAGCGCTACATGTTGCTGTAGAGCGTGTGGGCAACCAGTGGCGACTGAGTCAAGGGGGTGCCGTCAGACACTACACGGTGCTCGACTCACACGTCGCTGCGCTGATGCATCACATGCCCGTAAAAGAATCGCAAGATATGTCTCGCTATCTGCTCTCCCCCATGCCAGGACTGTTAATGAAGGTGTTGGTTGCAGAAGGTGATGCGGTAACAGCCGGCCAGGACCTGGCTATCATTGAAGCCATGAAAATGGAAAACACGCTCAGTGCGCTGGTAGATGGCAAAGTATCGAAAATTGTCGCCGCAGTGGGTGATAGCCTGGCAGTGGATGCCGTTATCATAGAGTTTGAGTGATGATTGGTAACCTCAATCATGTAGCGTTGGTTGTCCGCGATCTGGACATTGCGATTACCAGTTGGAAAAAATTGCTAGGTGCCACAGTGTCTAGCGTACAGGCATTACCAGAACACGGTGTGAATGTAGCGTTCATCGATCTTCCCAATACACGCATCGAGCTACTTGAACCGCTAGGCGACGGTTCTCCTGTGAGCAAATTTTTAGAAAAGCACGCAGGCGGTGGCATGCATCATATTTGCCTGGAAGTCACCGACATTATGGCTGCTAGAGATGAACTGCGGGCCAAGGGTGTCCGTATTCTAGGCGACGGTGACCCAAAAACCGGCGCGCATGGAAATCCGGTGCTATTCATGCACCCCGTCGACTTTCACGGCACACTGATCGAGCTTGAACAGGTCAGTGCAGATCAGCCATAACGCACGCCAACGATTCCATGCCAGTACTCTGCGTTTAATAGAAGCACTCAACGAAGCTTGTGGAACCGGTAGGGTAATTTTGAATCTGAACGATACACTCCAGGATCCCAGACTAACAGCATGACTTTATTTTTCATAACCGCAGCACTTCTGGTTGTCATAGTCCTGCTCTGGCTGCTGCTAGGTTTGTTTCGTGCCAACACATCCGATACTGACCAGGAGGCGGTCAACATCACGCTGGCGCGTGAACGCAGGACAACCCTGGATGAG
Source organism: uncultured Granulosicoccus sp. (assembly GCA_938003775.1). Taxonomy (GTDB): domain Bacteria; phylum Pseudomonadota; class Gammaproteobacteria; order Granulosicoccales; family Granulosicoccaceae; genus Granulosicoccus. The sequence goes on from CALKXZ010000212.1 coordinate 7,233, forward strand.
GCTCTTGCGAACAACGCCATCGATCAGACAACCTATGATTATGAACGTGAACAACTTGCATTGGATTTAGCATCTGATTTACACCTGGAGAATGAGCGAGCAAAAAAACGCTCCGGCGGACAAATTGGCGCGGCTATTCTGGTCGCTGTATTTGTACCGGTAGCGGCAGGTGCCTTGTATTTGCAACTGGGCAACCCCGGCGCCATTACGCAAAATCGCGCCATGACCCAGGCAGACACTAGCACCACAACCGATGCGCAAAATCCCAATCAACTCCCTGCCCTGACTGACCTGTTACCCCGGCTCGAAGAACGACTGGCGGCATCACCTGATGATGTGAAAGGTTGGCGATTACTCGGACGCACGTATTCGTCTGTTAGCGATTTTCCCAATGCACAAAAAGCGTTTGAAAAAGCGTTGGCACTTGATGAAAACGATGTGCCCACGCTAGCGCTATTGGCCGAATCGATTGCCATGGTCCAAAACGGTGACTTAGCGGGAGAACCAATGGCCTACTTGGAACGCGCCAACACACTCGAACCACAACATGAACATAGCTTATGGTTATTATCCATTGCACATCAGCAGGCAAATAATCATGAGGCGGCGCTGGTAGGTTTTGATCAACTGGTGTCGATGGCTGGCAACAACGCTGAAGCGCAAGCAACGATTGAACAGATGCGTAGCCAATCTGTGCAGGCCCTAGCAGGCGGCGTAGCAGGAGCCGCCCCCCAGACATCAGCACCTGTCAGCAAACCCTCCCAACCCTCCAACACAAACAGTGTATCCATTGACGTAACGGTAACCCTAGGCGAACCCGCTACTGGTGACCCTGATGACACTGTTTACATCTACGCCAAAGCCTCGCAGGGTCCGCCTATGCCTTTGGCCGTGAGCCGACTATCGGTTAAAGACCTGCCCGCAACCATCACGCTGGACGACTCTATGGCCATGATTCCAAGCATGACATTATCCGCGTTCCCCGATGTCACGATTGGTGCGCGAATTTCACCATCGGGCAAACCGGTAGCGCAGCCGGGCGACTGGTTCACTGAGCAAACAGATATTATTGTTAACGACACAGATGCAATCAGTCTAACCATCGACACCCAGACACCCTGATCCCATGCGTGGCATCCTCTACATGGTGGCTGCCATAGCATTGTTGTCGACCATGGACGCTATGGCGAAATGGTTGGCAACCCATGACGTCACTGTTATTCAAATTCTGGCTCTGCGCAGTGTGGTTATTATTCCACTACTGATGGCGGTGTTTGCCTATCGCAATCAACTCCATGAGCTGAAGCCTGTGAACACACGGGCTCACGTCTGGCGCGGTGCTGTTGGATTCCTCGCCCCACTGTGTTTTTTTCTGGGATTGGTACAGGTTCCGATGACCGACGCGGTGGTCGTGTTTTTCTCATCGATTTTCACGATCACCCTGCTCTCCATTATTTTTCTTGGCGAAAAAGTAGGCCCGCATCGCTGGGCAAGTATTGTTGTGGGCTTTCTGGGTGTGCTGATTGTTACCGGGCCTCAGGGTGGCGGGCAACTGTTGGGGTATTTGCTCGTATTCGCAGGCAGTACGGCTTACGCTATCTTGTTTATATCCGGTCGACACCTGTCATCAACTGAGTCAGTACCTTCACTGGTATTTAGTTACAACCTAGCGGTTGGTATTATCAGCCTGTTATTACTACCCTGGTACTGGCAACCGCTTTTGGCCGACGACTACCTATTGTTGCTGGCGTTGGCCCTGTTTGCCGTTGCAGGCCATTACACCATGACAATCGCCTTCGCCAGCGCAGAGGCCTCTGTCATTGCGCCGTTCGAATACACGGGTGTTTTGTGGGCCATTGTGTTCGATCTGATGATCTGGCAAGTGTCACCAACGCTAACAACCGCAATTGGTGCTGTCATTATTATTGGCAGCGGCTTGTATATTGTCTACCGCGAGCGTGTTCAAACTGCCCTTGTGCAAAAATAGCGAGTCCTGGTCAGGACTCACTTCCCACCCTAATTGACCCTGTGTAAAAATAAGGCCAACACGACCCAACTGAGCGAGACCTATGAAATCTGAAAGAGATCTAGAAAAGACTTATACGAACAAGGAGTTTGTTGAAAAACTCAGACGCCTTGCCGATTGCATCGAAGCCGACGAGCAATTTGAAATTCAAATAGCCGGTGAGCGAGTGTATATGCCGGTTCGCGCAACATTCAGTATCGAACACGAGCGATCCGATAGTGACGAGGAGATCGAATTCCAGATCAAGTGGGACCACACTGCCCGTTGACGTTGATCAGGCTAGCTGCGCAAATCATCAAAAAATTTCTTAACGCCTCCGAGCCAGCTATGCGACTGGGGACTGTGCTTCTGTGCATGGTCGCCACTGATCGTTTCATGAAATTGCATCAGTAGATCTCGCTGCTCAGTGCTCAGATTAACCGGTGTCTCTACCCGCACCTTGGCCAGCAAATCACCTACAGCGCCGCCACGTACTGGCTTTACTCCCTTGCCGCGCAACCGAAACGTTTTTTCGGTTTGCGTACCGGCCGGCACTTTGAGTTTCACGCGACCATCCAGCGTGGGCACTTCCAATTCGCCGCCCACCGCAGCGGTGGCAAAATTGATGGGCACAGTACACAGCAAATCAGCGTTATCACGTTGGAAAATAGGATGGCTTTTGACCACAATAGCCACGTACAGATCACCCGCTGGCCCACCACTATCGCTTGCCTCCCCTTCACCAGAGAGTCTGATCTTGTCACCGGTATCGACACCTGCCGGAATCTTAACCGACAAGGTTTTTTCCTTCTGCACGCGCCCTTGACCACGACATTTGGGACAGGGGTCAGTGATGACTTTACCCTTACCACGACAAGCTGGGCAGGTTTGCTGCACAGAGAAAAATCCCTGTTGCATACGAACCTGGCCAACGCCATGGCAAGTGGAGCAGGAGGTTGGCGAAGTACCACGTTTGGCACCGCTACCGTCGCACACATCACAACCGACCATGTTCGGTATTTTTATTTCTGTCGAGGTACCAGCGACGGCTTCTTCCAACGTTATTTCAAGGTTGTATTGCAGATCGTCGCCGCGATACACACGCGGGCCACCGCCACGGCGCCCGCCGCCAAAAATATCACCGAACACATCACCAAAGATATCGTTGACATCAGCTCCACCACCGCCGAAGCCGCTTCCCGGCTGATTACTAACACCGGCATGACCAAACTGATCGTAGGCTGCACGTTTTTCCTTACTCTTGAGTATTTCAAAAGCCTCTTTGGCTTCCTTAAATTTCTCGGTGGCTTCCTCATCGTCCGTATTTCGATCAGGGTGGTATTTCATCGCCAGACGACGGTACGCCTTTTTTAATTCTGCCTCGGACACATCTTTCGATACGCCCAATACTTCGTAGTAATCCCGCTGCGCCATGAATTATCGACCTGGTGAACTCGCTGCATGAGTGCAAGAGGCTAGCGCTTGCAATCATGTCAATGGACAAAATGAATACCGACAAAAAGGTCGGAAGTCATGGTTGTGTACCTTCAGGTAGCAACCCGAACGCAAAATAACCAGACTTCCGACCTTCCTTAGTTCCCTACTGCAAAACCCGAACGACCCTGATGGTGATCAGGACGCCTTGTCTTCTTTCACTTCTTCAAACTCGGCGTCTACCGCATCATCTTCCGCGGCTGCGTCGTTGGATGCGCTCTGATCTTCTGCACCAGCTTCGCCTGCTTCGGCATTCTGCTTGGCATAAGCTCGCTCAGCAAGCTTACCAGTAGCCTCGCTCAAAGCTGCCAACTTCTCATCAATAGCCTCTTCATCCTCTCCAGAGATGACAGCGCGAAGATCGGCAATCTTTGCATCAATATCTGCTTTCTCACCTTCGTCCATCTGATCGGCCAGATCGGTCATGGACTTTTCAGCCGCATGAATCAATTGCTCGCCCTGATTGCGCTTATCGATCAAGCCACGCAGTTTTGCATCTTCAGCCGCATGCTCTTCCGCGTCGCGTACCATTGCTTCGATCTCATCATCTGACAATCCACTGGACGCCTTAATAACAATCGACTGCTGTTTGCCCGTTGCCTTATCGCGCGCTGACACATTCATAATGCCGTTGGCATCAATATCGAAGATAACTTCGATTTGTGGCACACCCCGTGGAGCGGGCGGGATATCAGCCAGGTCAAAGCGACCCAATGATTTGTTGGTATTGGCAATTTCACGTTCGCCTTGCAACACATGCACGGTAACTGCGGTTTGATTGTCATCAGCTGTTGAGAATACTTGCTGCGCCTTAGTCGGAATAGTCGTGTTCTTCTCAATGAGTTTGGTCATGACACCACCCAGCGTCTCGATACCCAGAGACAATGGTGTGACGTCTAGCAGCAGCACATCTTTGACCTGACCGCCCAGTACGCCGCCCTGAATTGCCGCACCCACGGCAACCGCTTCATCGGGGTTGACGTCTTTACGCGGCTCTTTGCCAAAGAAGTCCTTAACCGTTTCTTGCACCTTGGGCATACGAGTCTGACCACCGACCATAATGACTTCTTGGATTTCGGTAGCACTCAGGCCAGCATCTTTCAGTGCGATCTTGCACGGATCAATGGTTCGCTGAACCAGATCTTCAACCAACGCTTCGAGCTTGGCCCGTGTCACCTTAATGTTCAGGTGCTTAGGTCCTGTTGCATCGGCTGTGATGTACGGAAGATTAACGTCGGTTTGTTGTGTGCTGGACAGTTCAATTTTGGCTTTTTCTGCCGCCTCTTTCAAACGTTGCAATGCCAGCGGATCACTGTGCAGATCAATGCCAGATTCTTTTTTGAACTCATCAGACAGGTAATCAATCAGGCGATTGTCGAAATCCTCGCCACCCAGGAATGTATCACCGTTAGTCGAGAGTACTTCAAACTGGTGCTCACCATCGACCTCTGCAATCTCAATAATAGAAATATCAAAGGTACCGCCGCCTAAGTCATAGACAGCCACGGTTTTGTTACCACGTTGCTTGTCCATACCATAGGCGAGCGCTGCAGCCGTTGGCTCATTGATGATGCGTTTAACTTCAAGACCGGCTATGCGACCAGCATCTTTGGTGGCCTGGCGCTGAGAATCATTGAAATAAGCAGGTACAGTGATAACTGCCTCAGTCACTGTGTCACCCAGATACTCTTCCGCTGTCTGCTTCATTTTCATCAGAATACGCGCAGCAACTTCCGGGGGAGCCATGCCTTTTCCGGCTGCCTCAACCCAGGCATCACCATTATCTGCCTTGATGATTTTATAGGGCACCAATTCGATGTCCTTTTGTACAGCGTCTTCGTCAAACCGGCGACCAATCAGACGTTTAACGGCATAGAGTGTGTTTTGTGGGTTGGTAACAGCCTGGCGTTTTGCGGGCTGACCGACGATAACTTCGCCGTCATCGGCAAATGCCACGATGGAGGGCGTTGTACGATCGCCTTCGGCGTTTTCTATGACCCGGGGCTTGCCCCCTTCCATGACCGCGACACACGAATTCGTCGTGCCAAGATCGATTCCAATAATGGTACCCATGATATATAAGTCCTTAACTTGTTCGAATGATGGAAATCCAGAACCCTCATATGAGGCATTCTGGTTGATGCGTTGATGATGTGGCGGTGCTTCAAAAATTCAATAGTTGACTATCATTTTTGCGTATCGCGGTTAAAAAACACCGGCTATTTGGCCACCATGACCAACGCAGGCCTGACCAATCGGTCATTCAGTGTGTAGCCTTTTTGCATGACCATAGCCACGGTATTGGCAGCTTTACCCTCGATTTCCTGCATTGACATAGCTTGGTGAAATTCGGGATCAAATTTTTCGTCGACTGGGTTTACTTCCAGAATATTATTTTTTTCAAACACTTGGGATAGCATTTTCTGTGTCAGGTCTGCTCCTTCTAAAATCGACTTAACATCGGCATCTTCGCTCTGCGCTGCCGCCAGGCCCATCTCAAGGCTGTCTTTAACAGGCAGTAGATCATCAACAATACCTTCTAGCGCGAACTTGCGAGCCTTGGCCACATCGTTCTGCGCCCGTTTACGCTGATTTTCCATTTCCGCCTGCAGGCGTAACAGACGATCCCAATTTTCGTCTGCCCGTGCTTCAGCTTCTGCTAGCTGAGCGCGAAGCTGCTCAATCTCTGACAACGGTTCAGCCGACTCATCGTCGCCCATACGCTTGCCGCCGAACCCCATGGGATCATCGGCATCAAGGTGTGCCCCTTCGGCATCAATGGCTTCATTAAGAGCCTCAGCAGCGACGCTTTGGTCGTCTTTGGCAGACGGATCTGCTGGACTTTGTGCTGATTCCGTATCAACCGTTTCATCAGCCGACACGGCATCATTGTGCATTTGCACAACGTTATCTGAGGTTTCGTTGGCAGTGTTGTCAGCCGTATTGTCAGACGTTTTGCTGTTGCCTGGCATCATGTCATTAGAACTCTTTAAGCGGTGAATGAAATCTACCGAGCCGTGACCCGGGGCACCTTACCCAACACAGCGGCCGGGCAAATTTTCGTTGCGGCGCAAATATAGGCTCTAACTACGCAGATTCAAGGCCGCACTGAGTAGTTTTGATGTGACATCCACCACGGGGATAACTTGAGCGTATGACATACGTTTTGGCCCGACAACACCCAGTACACCCAACAATTTGCCGTTAATCTCATAGGGCGCGGTGACCACACTGCATTCGCCCAGTGCATCGTAGCCCGATTCGCGACCAATGAAGATCTGAATACCGTCAGCCGAGGCACAGCGTTCCAGCAAGTGGAAGATATCGCGCTTTTGTTGGAAGGCATCAAACAGGTCACGAAGCTTACTGACATCGCCCAGATCGGCGTGCTCCATCAGATTCGTCTCTCCGGCCATGACCATATTTTCTTGTTCTTCGTCGTCGTTTTCGGGACCAAAGACCTGTCCAGCAACATCAATCATCATCTGCATCGAATTACTCATGTCCTCACGAGTTCGTTCCAGATCCTGTCGCAGCCGGTCACGAACCTCAACCAGCGATTTGCCCAGGTATTGCGCATTAAGCTCACGGGCAAATTCAGATAGCTCGTCTTTGTCGTAGTCACGCTCGACGTGAATGATACGATTTTGTACTTCGTCATCGTCAATAATGAGAATAACCAGGACGCGTTTGTCTGATAAAGGCAAAAACTCCACTTGCTGTAGCGGTTTTTCGTCTCGCCGCGGCACGGTGACCATCCCTGCCATTTTGGTAAACCCAGAGAGATAATTGGATGCTATCTTGACCAGTGCTTGATCGTTCAGTGTAGGATCGAGCAAGGTTCGGATGTGATCAACGGTGCCAATGTCCGGTGGTCTTACTTCCAAAAGGTTATCAACGAACACGCGAAATGCTGCAGATGTGGGTACACGTCCTGCAGAGGTATGCGGTGACTTCAGTAAGCCCATGTGCTCCAGATCACCCATGACATTGCGCACCGAGGCCGCACTGATATCGATACCCGGCAGGCGCGACAACGTCCGCGACCCCACAGGCGTACCCTGTTCAATGTAATGGTCAACCAGCAGCTTTAGAATATGCTGCTCGCGTTCGGTGAATTCATACACCGGATTAGCCGTCATTTAATATTCTTCATTCATCATCTAACAACGATAAACTTAAGGCCCAACACGCCGCCAATCAAGCATTTAATTATCACAATGCCACGACAATCCACACAATCAGTCCAAGTTGGCCCCGTGAAAGTCGGTGGCGCTGCACCTATTGTGGTGCAATCCATGACCAATACAGACACAGAAGATGCTATCCGCACGGCAGCGCAGGTGGCTGATCTGGCGCGCGCAGGATCGGAATTGGTGCGCATAACCGTCAATACCGAAGCTGCTGCCAATGCCGTGCCAGAGATTCGTGACAGACTACTCGCAATGGATGTCGATGTGCCGCTGGTTGGCGATTTTCATTTCAACGGTCATAAACTCCTGGCGGCAGTCCCTGATTGTGCCACTGCACTGGCTAAATATCGAATCAATCCGGGGAATGTGGGCCGCGGCGCCAGGCGCGATGAGCAGTTCGCGCAAATGATCGAAATTGCCGCAAGAAACGATAAACCGGTGCGAATTGGGGCCAACTGGGGCAGCCTGGACCAGGATCTGTTGGCGCGTCTGCTCGATGAAAATGCCGCTCAGCCCAACCCTAAACCACTGGATCAGATCAACCGCGAGGCGGTTATCAAATCAGCCGTCGACAGCGCTGAACGAGCTGTTGAACTCGGATTACCGGCCAACCGGATTATCCTGTCCTGCAAGATGAGTCGCGTACAGGATCTGATACAGGTCTACCAATCATTGGCTGCTCAATGCGACTATGCCTTGCACCTAGGACT
>CALKXZ010000213.1 GCA_938003775.1 uncultured Granulosicoccus sp.
ATCATTGAGATGAGCAGGTCACTACATGAGGTCTAGTGGCTTGCACCATATACGCGCTAAGTCGTTTGTTTCTCAAAAATTCCCAAGGTATAGCCAGGAGCGTGTACGAAACCTGCCTAATCTGGCCTGTACGTTTGTAGGCTAATCAAAAATCTCATCGTTCATCAGTAGCAGCGTCGGCTGCTCGCAGGCGACAGCTTCTAGCAGCATTCGTCCTATTTCACCCAATGAATTGACCTGGTGAGCTTTCCATTGACAGGCGCGTGCCATGGCCATGATATCCGGCACCAACATATCAACGCCAATCGGTTTGATATCGTTGATATTCATAAAACGTTTAATTTCTGCGTAGCCGCCATTGACGTGAACGATCAGGATGGGGTTAACGCCAGCATCGACAGCTGTTGACAACTCCGGCAATGTAAACTGTAAACCGCCATCACCAATAATAGACACAACGGGTCCATCCGGATCGGCAATTGCTGCACCAATGGCTGCGGGTAATGCATACCCAAGGGTACCGAATCCGGTTGCTGAATTAAAATAGCCTGCAGGTTTATTACTGCAAAAAGCACTGTTTCCTGCGTAGATTATTTGCGTGGAGTCTCCGACAATAACAGGCTCTGGCAATGCGTCACGGATGCTATTCAGCACGAATAAATATTGATGATCCCTAGCAGATAGTGACTGTAGGGTTTTATGTCTGCAATCGTCCGCACGTTGCGCTCCGTGCTGCTCGGCATGTTCGTGAGATGGCTGTGTTGCAACCAGTGCGAGTAGGTCGCAACTTGTGGTAGCGCAATCACCAACAATACCCATTTCGGGAATGCGTGTTCGTACAAGCTGTTGTGCATCGATATCGATGCGGATCAGCTTACCGGGAATAGTAAAGTGTTCATCTTCATTGAAATCGTAGTCGGTTGAGCCCAACTCCGTACCCAGGGCCAGCACGACATCAGCTGTTTCAATCAAGGCTCGCACAGTGGTCAGACTGGCCGAAGCTCCAACGGCCAGTGGGTGTGTCGAGGGCAAAATACCGCGGGCATTAATGCTCATGACAACCGGCGCACCAACATGTTGTGCCAGTTCACGAATAGATTCGGCCGCGTGGATAGCGCCACCACCTGCGAGTATCAATGGTGCTTTTGCCTGCACTATCAGTTGTGCGGCCTGCTGTAATTGCTGAACGGTAGCGGTAGGGCGTTGCAAAGTCGATATGACCAGTGGCACCTTGATATCTGCAGTGGTGTCGTTTAATACATTGACCGGTATTTCGATATGTACGGGCCGAGCCCGGCCACCATTGAATACTGCAAATGCCCGAGCCAGGACTGTGGGCAGTTCGGCAGCGTCATGGACGGTGTGGCTGAAGGCACACACACCACGAATCAATGCCTGTTGATCCGTGAGTTCATGAAGCCAACCTTCACCTGAGCCCATACGCCCATGGGCGTTTACTGTTGAGATGATCAACATCGGAACTGAATCGGAAAATGCTTGACCCATAGCGGTGATGATGTTGGTCATACCTGGTCCACTGATAACCAAGCACACACCAGGCTTGCCACTTGTACGAGCATAGCCATCAGCCATGAAGCCTGCACCTTGTTCGTGTCGAGCCGTTATGTGACGGAGCCCGCTGGGTGCAAGCGCACGATACAGTTCCAGTGTATGAACCCCGGGTATGCCAAAAACAACATCAACGCCATAACCTTTGAGCAGACGAATCAGATTGGCGCCGGTGGACATGGGTTGAACTCTACAATAATTTATATTCTGTTAGCCGATGGTAGCTGGAATGTTCAGGTGAGTCACTTTGCGTGGTGTCTTGCGCACGTCATTATCAACCAAGGTATTTCTGCCACGGCGCTTAGCCTCGTAAAGTCTGTTGTCACAGCTTTTGGTCCAACATTCCCAGCTTTGTCCCGTCTGATGCGAGGCAACACCAATGCTGATTGTCACTGACAAGTTATCTGAAAACCTAGCCTGTTCAATAAGCGTTCGAACTCGCTCGGCAACCTGTCGTGCACCGGCCTGATCAGTGGCTCGCAGAAGTAATAAGAACTCCTCGCCACCAGTGCGAAAACAGGCATCGTCTTGTCGGGTTGTTGCCTTGAGCAAGTGGCTGACCTGGCGCAGTACCCGGTCACCACAATCGTGCCCGTGGCGATCGTTAATACGCTTGAAATGATCAATATCCACGGCTAATAGACTTGTCGGTATGCCACTGCCATTATGTTGCTCGATAGCTTGCTGCAGCCGAGTACGCAGAGACAACCTGTTAAGAAGTCCGGTCAGGGGGTCAAGCAATAATTGATTCTGCAGTTGAGCCCGTTGTTCGTCAATGACGGCGACCAGTATCGCTGAGAACATGCTGACCGCGAACAGGGTTGCGGTTATTCGAAATGCGTACGTTGACTCAACCGTCAGCCACGTCATGGGCAAGGCAATGACTAAGATCGCCGTGTTCGCTAACCAGGCCTTGCGGGCTGATAGCATGCAATAACATGCCAATACTGAAGGGTAGCACCACAGACTGCCCACGATACCGTTGGTTTGGAAGACACTCACCATGAACAACATACCCGCAGGCACCAAACCGTACAGTGTCAAATTTTGGTGACAGCGACCCTTGTAAACTGACCATGCATTGAGCGACAGGATGGCAACGATGCCCAATGACCCAATGCCAATGGCAATCTTACCTTGGTAGAAATCCAGCAATGCAACGGGTAGCAACAGCAAGGTGGCGGCGATGGCGACACCGAACGTGGCCTTGGCCCTGAAATCCCCACCAGAATGCCATCTCAGCTTGCCAATTGTTCCCAAGTTCATGATTGTCCCTCACGGTAGAGAGGTGCTCTCTGAAAAACACGGCTAGACAGAGTTCAGGCACCGTGATGGTTACAAGCAAGCCCAAAGCCAATTGGTAGGTTAATTCATTTGTCTGTTTTTATGGTAATAAAACACGTTAGTTCAGATGGCCGATGAGCAAGGTTGACGGGTGTCAGGCCCATGCCATGTCACCGTCAAAGCGCGCTCTATCGCTTTGGCGGCTTGCCAACATGACTAATGTCGTCCAGAGCGCTCAGGCAGCAAACCGCGGGGGCTGAATCGGAGAGTCAATAACAGAATAATGCCCATGGTCATCAGTCGCATGTGTTGTGCTGAGTCCAGCAGATGGGCGCGCAGAGCGCTGCCTGCATCCATCTGAGAGGTGAGAACGTCCATCAAATAAATACCCAGAGGTTCTGATTGGATCCAGAAAAACCAGATAACGAATCCGCCTAGTACAGCGCCCCAGTTGTTCCCGGAACCACCAACAATGACCATGACCCAAATCAGGAATGTAAAGCGCAGAGGTTGGTAGCTTGAGGGTGTCAATTGACCGTCGAGTGTCGTTAGCATCGCGCCAGCGATGCCAACTACTACTGAACCCAGCACGAACACCTGCAGATGGCGAGCGGTGATGTTTTTGCCCATGGCATTAGCGGACACTTCATTGTCGCGAATAGCCCGCAT
>CALKXZ010000214.1 GCA_938003775.1 uncultured Granulosicoccus sp.
CCATCGCGAAGCAGGTAATCACACCTGATCATGAGGACGGCTGCACCATTCTGGGAAACTAAGTCGTTAGAGAGTATGAGTGACCAGGAGTGGGAGTCACTGTGTGATGGCTGTGGGCGATGCTGCTTACAAAAATTAGAAGACGAAGACTCGGGGCAAGTCGTGTTCACGCGCGTCTCGTGCCGGCTACTGGACACCAACACTTGTCGATGTAAGGATTACGCTAACCGTTTCAAACAGGTACCCGATTGCCTGTCTGTGAGGCCGCTGACAGCGGAGAAGATAAATTGGTTGCCAGATACCTGTGCCTACCGAAAATTGAGCCTCGGTGAACCGTTGGAAAAATGGCACCCGTTGATCAGTGGGTGCAAAGACAGTGTTGCCAAGGCAGGTATTTCCATGGTGGGTTGTTGCATCTCAGAGACACAGGTGCCAATTTCTGACTATTTTTATCATCTTATTTCTTGGGATAATATGCACCGCGACTAGTTGATCATGTGAATATGTCAAGGACGAAAATTGATGAATATCATTCAGTTGTCGTTACATGCAGAGAATTTATTTGAAGAGTTTTCGTGGTAAAACTGCAACGGTTGTGGTTAAATTGACACCCGCTGTGGCAGTATCTTTGCTTAACGTTTAGCAATTAATTTGTTCAGATTAATCAACAAACCTTTTCTTCGCTGGAGAACTAAATGACGTCTGTCAATGCCCAAGCCGAACCAACGATCAGCCAGGACAGCGCAGCCAGTGGGGTGGAACGTCGCGCCAAACTGCATGGCACAATTGAATCACTGGTGAAGCTTAGGCAAGAAGTCGTTGTCAGCTACTGCAATCTGTCCGGTGTCAGCTCGTTTTCCAACCGCGAAGTTGAACAGCATTCGGTGGACTCAGACCAGCTTAGAAGCTTCTGCCAAATCATGGTGGACTACACCGCCATGGGTCACTTCGAAGTCTATCAACGCATCATTGAAGGCAAGGAGCGACGCAGTGCAGTCAAGCAGGCCGCTGCCGAGGTATATCCCGCTATCGCTGAAACCACAGACTACCTAGTCGATTTCAACGATAAATACGATGCCTTCGAAGGCACTGCTGATGACATGAAGCAGTTGTCAGGTGATTTATCCCGGCTTGGCGAAATTATCGCAATTCGCGGCGAACTTGAAGATCAAATTCTAGCGGCACTCAAGCGTTAAACCGCGCGCATTGCGGTACCCTCCACCGCATGCATAAGACTATAACCACGTCGCGAGTCGGCGTATGAGCATTACCCTTCGATTGAAAAAGCGTGAAGAGCGCCGCGTCATGAGAGGACACGCGTGGGTATTTTCCAATGAGATTGACACGGCTCACACGCCACTCAAAGGGCTAGAACCCGGTTCTGCGGTCACACTGGAAACGGCCAACGGGAAATTTCTGGCGCACGCCTACGTCAACCCACATTCATTAATTGCAGCCCGTGTGACCAGTTGGCGTGCCAACCACCCCTTCAATGCAACGGTACTTCGCGAACGATTATCTCTGGCGCTTGCTTTGCGGCAGAGTCGTTACGCAGAACCTTTTTACCGGTTGGTACACAGTGAGGGTGACTTCCTGCCGGGATTGACTGTTGATCGTTATGATCACGTTCTGGTGGTACAGATTACCTCAGCGGGTATGGAACTGTACCGTGACGATATTGTTGACAGCCTGCAGGCACTCACGGGCGCTACGGCCATTTTCCTAAGAAACGATGCGCCAGTGCGTGAGCTGGAGCACTTGCCCAGTTATCGAGAGTGGGTGGTTGGCGAACCCGTTGATGTCTTAACCATTCGGGAAAATTCCTTGCACTACCAGGTTCCTGCTGACGTCAGCCAGAAGACCGGTTGGTTTTATGATCATCGAGACAGTCGCCTCTCACTGGCACCCTGGGTTAAGGGTAGGCGGGTATTGGATGTGTATTCGTATCTGGGTGGTTTTGGGCTCAATGCGCTGGCGTTTGGTGCCTCCTCGGTGCTGGCGATCGATGCTTCGGCTCCGGCGACACAAGCGGCTATGGCTAATGCTGCATTGAACAATATGCAGGATCGCTTTTCTGCTCAGTGTAATGATGCCGTAGAAGCCATGCGCACGCTGTTTGAAGAGGGTGAGCGTTATGATGTGATCATTCTTGATCCACCCGCCTTTATCAAGCGTCGCAAAGATCGAGAGCAAGGGCTAAGACACTATGCACTGAACAATCGACTGGCCATGCGCCTGCTGGTGCCGGGCGGTATTCTGCTCAGCGCGTCATGCTCCCAGGCATTGAGTCAGGATGAGCTTCTGCAGCAAATGCGGCAAGGTGCGCCAAAGTCCAGCTTAGGCCTGCAGGTGCTGGCACCGCTGCAACAAGGGGCCGATCATCCCGTGAACATCTCCATGCCTGAAACGCTGTATCTGACCGGTGCAATCGCTCGGTTGGTCTAGAGGTGTTTTTCCCCAAGTCCCCTAGTAAGAACCTAGGCCGTAGAACGAATGTGGTCGTAAGCAAACGTCTGTCAGGCTCAGTGTATGTCGCGTATTGGTTGTGTGGGCATGGGAGCCCACTGTAGCCATAGCAGTTATACTGAGCGGATTACTTTCAGCAGATCCATCCTCGCATGCTGTACTACCCTGATATTGATCCCGTTGCATTCTCCTTCTGGAAAATCACGGTCCACTGGTACGGCATCACCTATCTGTTCGCGTTCATGGCAGGCTGGTGGCTGGCCACACGCCGTGCTCGCCAGCCCGGCTCTGGCTGGAATCCTGATGAAATCGGCGATGTCGTGTTCTACATCGTGCTGGGTGTAATCGTGGGTGGTAAGTTGGGGTCAGTTCTGTTCTACCAGACCGATCTACTGCTCAGCGCACCGCTGGAAGTGCTTAACCCGTTCAGCCAATACGGCTGGCGCGGCATGTCTTTTCACGGTGGTTTTCTCGGTGTTTTGGTTGCGTTCTGGTTGTACGCGCGCAACACCAATAGAACGTTCTTTCAAGTGTCAGATTTTTTTGCGCCCATGTTTCCCATTGGCATGGGGGCAGGGCGTATCGGTAATTTCATTAACGGTGAGTTGTACGGCAGAATTACGGACGTACCCTGGGGCATGGTGTTTCCGCATGCCGGTCCAGAGCCACGGCATCCGAACCAGATCTACCAATTTTTCTGTGAAGGCATACTACTGTTTTTGATTGTGTGGGTTTTCTCATCACGCTCACGGCCACGGCGGGCAGTGTCAGGCATGTTTGTGCTGTGCTATGGCGTGTACCGATTTCTGATTGAATTCGTTCGCCAGCCCGATGCAGACTTAGGTTTCGTGGCATTCGGCTGGGTCACCATGGGGCAGGTGTTATCCCTGCCGATGATCCTAGCGGGCGCTTACATGTTGTACAGCGCGTACCACTTAAATACACCGACACAACCTGACATAGCCGCAGCTGAACCTGCACACAAAAACGCTGTGCAGGTATCGGGGCAGACGAAGTCTAAGAATAAGAACCATGGCAAGCGTAAGAAACGACGCTAGCGTTGAAAAGCACACATTGACAGCGAGCCAACATACCGTGGCGTGCAAGCGCCTGGTGTGCATGGGTAAACACGACAATCGTTTGATGCTCTAAGAGGTCGTTCATGCAAACCTATCTGAATCTACTACAGCACATTCTGGACAACGGTACCGATAAGCAAGACCGAACTGGTACCGGTACACGCTCGGTGTTTGGCTATCAGATGCGTTTCGATTTGTCCGCCGGGTTTCCCGTGTTGACGACTAAAAAACTGCATCTAAAGTCCATCATTCATGAATTGCTGTGGTTTCTGGCAGGTGATACCAATATCGCCTACCTGAAAAAAAATGGCGTCCGAATCTGGGACGAATGGGCTGATGCTGATGGTAATCTGGGGCCGGTCTATGGCAGCCAGTGGCGCAGCTGGCCAACACCCGATGGTGCGCATATTGATCAAATCAGTCAGTTGTTACAGCAAATCAAAGAGAAACCAGATTCGCGACGCCACATAGTCAGTGCTTGGAATGTCAGCGATATTGACAATATGAAGCTGCCACCCTGTCATGCGCTGTTTCAGTTCTATGTGGCTAACGGGCGATTGAGTTGTCAGCTTTATCAGCGAAGTGCGGATGTGTTTTTGGGCGTGCCGTCCTTTTCCGGCATATCTTATAATACGTAACGTATAATAGTAATTAAATCAACAACTTATGGATTTTTTCTTGGAATAGTGCTATTGTCGATGAATGACTTTAGGCGCTTAGATCAGGAATCCTGTGCATGAGACACCCAGAACACCAGTACCTCGACTTGCTGACGCATGTATTAGAGCGAGGTGACGAGCGAGTGGATCGTACGGGCGTGGGAACACGTTCTATTTTTGGAGCGATGGCTCGCTTCGATTTGTCTGATGGTAATGCTCCCATCCTCACCACCAAACGCGTCTATTGGAAAACAGCTGTGAAAGAAATGCTGTGGTTCCTTACAGGTGGCACAAACATTCAGGCATTACTTCGCGAAAATGTTCGGATTTGGACTGATTGGCCACTTGCAAGCTATCGGAAAGAATCAGGTGAGGACATTTCCCAAGACGATTTTGAGCAACGCATATTAGCCGACAATGACTTTGCTGCACGCTGGGGCGAGCTTGGTCCGGTCTACGGCAAGCAGTGGCGTAGATGGTTGGGCGCGGATGGTCAGGAGCATGACCAGATAGCTGGTCTCGTGCGTACGCTTCGTGAGAATCCTTCGAGCCGCCGTATGCTTTTTCACGGCTGGAACGTTGCAGATTTAGACACGATGGCACTGCCGCCGTGCCATATGGTTTATCAGTACCACGTGACGTCGGACGGTAAACTTAACTGCATGATGATGCAAAGATCAGTGGACCTATTTCTTGGTGCCGCTTTCAATTACGTTGGAGCTGTATCCCTGCAACTTATGCTTGCGCAGCAAGCAGACCTCACTCCAGGGGAGTTCGTTTGGGTTGGCGGCGACACTCATTTGTATCGTAATCATTTCGACCAGGCACGTGAGCAGCTTTCACGCGAGCCACGACCGTTTCCACAGATGAGGCTTACTCGCAAAGCTGAGAGTATTGATGGCTATCGCATTGAGGACTTTGAGGTGGAAGGTTATGAGCCCCATGATGCTATTAAAGGTGAGGTGGCAGTTTAGATAGCTCATCGTGGCAACCCGGAAAAAGTATCCTCCGCGAGCTAAAACGGCTTACGGCA
>CALKXZ010000215.1 GCA_938003775.1 uncultured Granulosicoccus sp.
GGTGGATTATCACACGGTCAGAAGCAGTGGTTGGAAATAGGTATGCTGATTATGCAGAACCCCCAACTGTTGCTGGTTGACGAGCCCGCCGCTGGCATGACTCACCAGGAAATGGATAAAACGGTTGAACTACTCACCGCGTTGGCAGGCGATCATGCCATTGTGGTGGTAGAGCATGATATGGACTTTGTCAGAGCATTAGATTCACCCGTTTCGGTGCTCCATCAAGGCAGCATCTTGGCCGAAGGCACAATGGCAGACATACAACAGAACGCAGATGTCATGCGCGTCTATCTGGGTACCGAGCAAACAGCATGTTGAGCATAAACTCACTCAATCAGTACTACGGGTCTTCACATACGTTGCATGACGTTAGCCTGTGTGTTGAGCCTGGTACCTGTTCCGTTGTAATGGGGCGCAATGGGGTTGGCAAGAGCACGCTCATGCAATGCATCATGGGTCTTGTGCCTGTCAAAAGCGGTACAGTAACGCTTGCAGACACAGATATAAGCCACCTACCCAGCGAAGTACGTGCATCGACAGGCATTGGTTATGTACCCCAGGGTCGCCAAATTTTCCCGCTACTCAGCGTTGAGGAAAATTTACGTATTGGACTCAGGGCACGTTCAGACGCCAGTCAACGCATACCTGAACTGGTGTTTGAGCTGTTTCCAGTGTTGCATCAAATGCTTAACCGGCGCGGTGGGGACCTCTCTGGCGGTCAACAGCAGCAACTGGCTATCGCTCGTGCACTAGTCACACAGCCAGACATACTGTTACTCGATGAACCTACTGAAGGCATTCAACCCAACGTCGTGCACGAAATTGGCAACATTATAAAACGGCTTAATCAAGAGATCGGGTTAACTGTGCTGCTGGTTGAGCAGAAGCTGCCATTTGCCCGGCAGGTTGGTGACATATTTGCGATAATGGATCGGGGTAAGGTAGTTGCCACGGGTAATATGCCGACCTTAGGGGAGGATCTAATTAGACAGTATCTAACGGTGTAAAAAGGTTTAATTGACCGCAGACAAATCCCTTACTGCGATATAAGCATCAACTGCAATACAAGCGTCTGCCGTACACATTAGCGGGTTGACTTCAAGTTCAACCAATCGCTCACCGAGCTGCAACGCGGCCGCCTGCACAGACTCTAGTGCATCAAGTAGTTGCACTCGATCAACCGCAGCCCGCCCTCGGAATCCATCGAGCAGTGGTGCACAACGTAAACGCTTCACACAGCGATCCAAATCATCACGTGTCACTGGCAACAAGCAATGCGCTGAATCATTTAAAACTTCCGTGGTTATCCCACCTGCGCTTATGGTCATTAACAAGCCATGCACCGGATCGCATAAAACGCTAACCAATAATTCAGCCACCGTGTCATCAACGTATTCCTCCACCAGACAACCACCGGCACAATCAATTCGTCGTATGGCTCGTTCAAGCTCACGACGGTTGTTGATTCCCAGCTCTATCGCGTTAGCTTCACTCTTGTGCACGATACCCAGCCCTTTTGCAACAACAGGATAAGCAAACGTTGGCGAGGCCTTATCCAACGCCGCGCTCATACGACGCGAAGAACGTACATCGGCAAACGACAGTCGCACGCTGACAGGTACCTGCATGCCAAACCGGTTTAACCAACGTTTCGCGGTACTTTCATCAAGCTGTCGTGGTGCAGTGGCATCAGGTACAGCAGCCTGTACTAAACCCCACGCCTCTTGACTGGCACGTCTGGCGCTGGGTCCATCACCCCGTGTACCAGCACCGTCGACCAATGACAATTCTGTCGCTTTGATCGGTGTTTTATGCCGGTCTTCCACCAGCCACAGTGGTGGTGCCAATGTGCGCCGGGCTGTTATCTCAAGACAGGCTGCGTTGAACATCGCCTGGAGTCCATCGCCCAAACCACACAGCGCAACAATATTCTTTTGCGCTAGGCTGTCGACCACTGATTCAGGCATGTTTTCCGGTAACGTTGCCATAACAAGCGCCACACCAGGCCAGTGACAAGTTGCCGCTTCAAAGGCCGCCAACGCATCAAACCAGGAAGGTGATGTGCAGCGATCACTGCGCGGAAAGTCCAACACCAATAGCGCCATATCTGCCAGCGACTCAAATTGATCATTGGCCGATGTTGTATCACTGGGAGGTGGCTGACGGGATTGCAGCATGCCCGTCATCATGGCCCGCATAGCATTGGCGTCGTGCCAGATTGCGGTGTGATAATCCAGCGGATTTGCCAATGAGATAGCCTGACCGAGAACGTCGCGCAGAGCTTTGATCTGTGTGTCTTGCAACACCGGCAACTCTAGCCCAGCTGCTATCGCTCGGTCACCGATCAACGCCGCTTCACCACCAGAACAGCTCATGGACAAGACGCGCAAACCACCGACTTTACGCGGTAGGTCGAGTATTTTGAGTGTTTCAATAAATTCACCCAAACCGGTAACTCGGCGCATGCCCAAGCGTTCTATAAACGCACTGGCTGCCGCATCATCCCCGGATAAGGATCGGGTGTGCGATAACAACGCGGCACGGCCAAGCGGTGTGACTCCGCTCTTGATAACGACAATGCGTTTACCCAGATTTCGCGCAGTGCTAGCCAGCGATTCAAAAGCTCGAATATCAGAAAAACCTTCTATATGCAGGCCTAGTGCGCTGACCCGCTCATCTTCCAGCACCGCTGTGGCAATATCCGCCAGGGAACTTTGAGCCTGGTTGCCTGTTGTGAGCAGATAAGCGATTCGTAAGCCACGGCGCTGCATCGAGAGATTAATAGCGATATTGGATGACTGGGTGATGATCGCCACACCCCGCTCCACTGCCTGACCACCGTGCTGATCAGGCCATAAGGCGACGTTGTCCAAATAATTTATTAGCCCGTAACAGTTCGGACCTAATACAGGCATGTCACCGGCGGCTTCAATCAGCCGGGCCTGACGTGCCATAGCCTGATTGTCTTGCGCTGCTGTCTCGCCAAAACCTGACGCAAAACAGACGGCCCCACCGGCACCCTTGGACGCAAGCGCGCGTACCAACTCTATAGTCAGTTCGTTGTTAACGCCCAGAAAACAGGCGTCTGGCACACCCGGCAAGTCATCAACACTTTCATAGCAGGGCTCATTGCCCAGTGTTGGGTGGGTCGGATTCACCGGCCAGATTGCACCTTGATAACCCGCTGCGCGGCACTGCTTTATCACAGCAGCGGCCCAATCACCACCAAACACAGCAATGGACTCAGGCTTGAGCAATCTCGCAAATCGGCTATTCACGTTTGGAGGTTCTGTCCATTAGCTTTCATGCAGGTCAATTCACTTTCTCTCGGCTGCGGATCGGCGATAGACTTCACGTCCCCCAATCCAGACTTGCAGCACGTGCAAGCGACGCACGTCTTCTGCGAGCAAAGGATCACCCGAGAGCACGATCAAATCGGCCAGTTTACCCGTTTCCAGTGAGCCACGGTCCTGGTCCAGGTGATTTTGCCAGGCCGCATCCAGCGTCATAGCCCGCAGTACGCGCGCACGGCTGACAACAAGATCAGGCCCCAATGTCTTACCCGAAAGTGTTTGTCGAGTGGTTGCGCTCCACAGCATCTGCATCGGATCCATAGGGGTTACTGGAGCATCTGAATGGACCGTATAACGAACAGAAAATTGGTCAGCCGTGGCTAGTGGGCTGATCTGTTGGGCACGTGCCTCCCCCAGGACACGTAAACGGTACCAGTCACCCCAGAAATAGGTGTGTGTTGGGAAAAAAGAGACGCTGGCGTTCAGTGCCGCTAGCTTTTCCAGTTGGTCGGCACGCACTGTCTGCGCATGGACCAAGATATGCCTGGCATCGTTTCGCGGTACCGCTTGTTGCGCATCGTTCAGTGCATCAATGATCAGGTCAATTGAGGCGTCCCCATTCCCATGCAAAGCCAGCTGAAAACCGGCTGAGTGATAGTGTCTGACTAAATCCTTGAACGATGACGTACTTTGTGTCGGAAAACCACGATACCCAGGTGCCAGTTGATCATCAGCAAGGTAGGCTTCAGTGAGCCAAGCGGTTCGTCCCTGCGGACTACCATCGGCTATTAACTTGACCGCCGATACGCTTAGGCTTGCTGGGTGTGATGGTGACCAACCCAGTGCCGCACTCAGTAAGGTGCTCGGTGTGGAGCCGGTTGACGGGTTGTCCGTGATCGATATTCGCCCGCCCACCTTGTCATGAGCTGGCCAGACCACGACCCGCTGCGGCAGCAGACCCAATCGCCGCGCCCATAACAAGAGATACATAGACGGTATATCGGCATAGCCATTTTGCAGGGTGGTTACACCCGCCGCCAGATACTCGTCGCGGGCAGACGATAAGACGTTAAGCAGCCGCCCTTTGGGCAGTTCCCGAAGCAGTGTTGACAGTGGCGGCGCGGCACCTTCCTGCAACAATCCGTTGAGACGGCCATTGAAGTCGCGTCCGACCTGAGCACCTCGCAGCGCAGGTGCACTATCGTCAGTAATCTGATCGTTATGCCCAAGCGCTGCCAGTGCCAGAGAATTTCCCACACCCATATGCCCTGAACGATGCCACAGGTAAACAGGGTGATCGGGTGCAGCGGCATCCAGTTCCTGGCGTGTTGGGTGACGCTGCTCGAATAAAAAGGAGGCATTGTCGTAGTTAAAGCCAATGATCCACTGCCCGGTGGGCTGAGATCGGGCAGTATTGGCAATCGTGCTCAGTAAACTGGCTCCGGATCTCCGGGGTGATCTTGTGGTGGTTGTGGATCTTGAGGATCTCCATGAGGGCGTCTCTCTGCTCCGAGCTGATGTGTCCCTTGTAGCGCTGGGCGAAGGTGAGGAAGGCTTGGTGCCAGAGGAC
>CALKXZ010000216.1 GCA_938003775.1 uncultured Granulosicoccus sp.
AAGGTTAAGTCGCTGCTTGATATTTCCTCTTGCTCGGGAGACAACAAGCATGAGACCTGCGGTCGTGAACTGGCCACATGGCTGGATGAAACCGATCACAACCAAAATATTTCGCGTACGCAAAATATCAGCACCTACACCATCGGCTTCAATATAAAAAGCGACTTTTTGAATGACTTGGCAACTGCAGGCGGTGGTGTCTACTATGAAGCGTCCTCGTCACAGCAGCTTGTCGAAAAATTTCAGAATATACTCGGTGATGTACTGTCCGTTGATACCAGTTTTGTCGCACCGGGTGCAACCGTCAATCAGTTCAACCGATTAACTCATCGAAACGACATCTATTTCGCACTGTTCAAGCCCAACGAACGACCAGGCTGGGATGGTAATCTGAAACGCTATTATGTTGGCGCCGACAATACGGGCCAGATCACCATACAAGACCAAGACAGAAATCTTGCGATCAATGCAGAAACCGGTTTTTTCGAAGATAGTGCGAAAAGCTGGTGGAGTACAGAGGTTGATGGTGGGTCGGTGCCCCTTGGTGGAGCTGCCAGCAAAATTTCGCTGGATGGACCAGGTGGCAGTGGCGACCGGAACGTATTTACGTTCACCGGCAACAACATACCGGCCAATGGTGTCGACCTGACTGAAAGCGCCAATAGGTTGCACGAAGACAATGCAAATATAACTAACGGTATGCTTAATGTATCCACGGGTGACAACGATAGAGACGCTAAGCGGCGCGAGGAGTTACTTCAGTGGGCTCGTGGGGTTGATGTGCAGGACGAAGACCTGGATGGCGAGATCGACGATGTGCGTAAACACATAGGTGATCCGATGCATGCGCGGCCAGTGATTCTTAACTACGAGAACGGTGAAAACACCCACACCACTATTTTCGTAGCAACTAACGAAGGTATGCTGCATGCGATTGAGCAGAATTATGGAACAGAACTGTACGCTTTCATGCCAAAGGAGTTGCTGAAGAACATCAACCCGTTCTTTGAAAACCAGCAGTCGACCAAGCATCCGTATGGCCTTGATGGTGACTTGTCTATCTGGCACGAAGACACCAATGAAAACGTAACCGTAGACCCGGGTGAGAAAGCCTATTTGTTCGTCGGCATGCGCCGCGGTGGCAGCAACTATTACGCGTTCGACGTATCAGACCGATTAAAGCCACGACTAATGTGGACCATCGAGGGTGGAAGTGATGATTTCCCTGATCTTGGCCAGACCTGGTCCAAAGCCGTCCCGACCACCATCACACACAAAAACAAAGACGTTGATGTGCTGATTTTTGGCGGCGGTTATTCGACCAATCAGGATCCAAACGCCGCCAACCTGAAGGCGACACAGACCCCCGATTCTGTGGGCAATGCCATATATATCGTTAACGCCGAAACGGGTAAACGAATTTGGTCAGGCACTGACTCGCTGTTTTCCGACATGAAATACAGCATACCTGCCGACATCCGCGTTATTGATATTAATGCGGACGGACGCGCAGATCAAATGTACGTTGGGGATATGGGTGGTCAGTTGTGGCGATTCGACTTCACGGCCTTTCACCACAACGGCGAACTGGTTAGCGGTGGTGTTATTGCCAAATTGAATGGATCTGGTGCTAAGAACGCACGCCGTTTCTACGCCGAACCGGATGTTGCGCTGGTGGCTAGGAACGGTCAGCGTTTTCTATCAGTCAGTGTGGGTTCGGGTTGGCGTGCTCACCCGTTGAATACTAACGTTCAGGACAGGTTTTACATGATTCGACAAAAAAACGTGTACTCAAAACCTGATCATTACGGCATCAATAAGGGCTCAGTAGCATCTCCTGACTGGCAACCTATCGTCGAGGCAGATCTGAACAACATTACTGATGACCTAGACAAGGCCGATAAAGAGAATGGTTGGATGCTGGAACTGGAAAACGCAGGCGAAAAAGTCATGGGCAACAGCATCACTATCAATAATCAAGTGATTTTCACGGTCTATGAACCCGTCGCGACAGGCGATGCCTGCTCACCGGCTATTGGTGGAGGCTCTATCTATGTCGTGGATGTTCTGACAGGCAAGCCGACGCTGGACCTGGATGGGAGCGACAAACTGGATGACGATAATTCAGATGACACGGGGCTGTCTGAGAATGATGATGCCAACGATGGATCTGAAAATAAGCTGATCTTCAAAAGCCGCACCCTGACTAAGACCGATCGCAAAAGAGGGTTGAAACAGGACGGTATTCCGCCGCCACCGACAGCGTTGATTACAGAGACTGATGGGGAAATTGGTACCACCATTCTTGTCAGTACGGAACAACCCGTAGAGCTTGATTTTGCGAACCTAACTCAGCGCACCTACTGGCAGGACAAGGGTCGCGGTCAGCCGGAGCCAGCTGCAGCTAATCCGACATCGTCGGATTCAGCACCGGCCCAATCGTCCACGGACGCGCATTAAGCCGACCCAAAAATGGTGCTAAGCGCTTAGCCTAGCCACCACAGCGAGAATAAAGCCGTCCCAGTTAATCGGGACGGCTTTTTTCGTTTGCCCGTTGGTGCTTATACCAAACTGGCATAACCACATAGCGAAAAAGCCTTAAACAAAGCGCTCACTTCCTGCTCCAATAGCTCATCGAAATTATCACGAGCTTAGTGCACGACATGACAGTCGAAACTGATGTAGTTATCGTTGGTGCAGGTCCCTGTGGCCTGTTTCAAGTCTTTGAACTGGGCCTGCTCGATATTCACGCGCATGTCATCGAGACACTGCCCCAGCCTGGCGGCCAGTGTGCTGAACTGTACCCAAGTAAACCGATTTATGACATACCTGCTTACCCGAGTATTGGCGCGCAGGAACTCATTGATCGGTTAATGGAGCAGATTGCGCCATTTAAACCAACCTTCCACTTCAACCAGCAAGTTGATGTACTGGAACGCCAGGAGGACGGTCGGTTCTACCTGCATACCACTCAGGGAACATCGTTTTTAACGCGTGCGGTCATCGTAGCTGGCGGTGTCGGTTCGTTCGCACCGGTCAAGCTTAAAATCCCGGGAGTTGAGGAGCGCGTTGGGCGTGATGTGTTCTATTCGATCAAAGATCCAGACATTCACGCAGGCAAGGACGTGGTCATTCTCGGTGGCGGCGACTCAGCACTGGATTGGGCCCTGGATATGCAACCGCGCGCCAATAGCGTCCTGTTGATTCATCGTTCTGAAAAATTCAAAGCATCTCCGGCATCAGTATCACGTATGCGCGAACTGTGCGACGCCTTTGAGATGCAGTTTCTCAGCGGCAATGTGACCCGTCTTATTAGTAACGATGCGGCGAATTCAGCTCCCAACCCTACCCCGCTTCAGGCGATCGAGGTCACAGGCGGTGATGGTGTGGCACGGCGTGTTGATCTTGATCACTTGCTGGTGTTCTTCGGACTCTCACCCAAGCTCGGCCCTATTGCGCAGTGGGGATTAGACCTGAAAGGCAACCAGATACGCGTCGACACAGAAAAATTCCAATCCAGCGAAATTGGCCTGTACGCAGTTGGCGATATCAACTGGTACCCCGGTAAGAAAAAACTCATTCTGTCCGGCTTCCATGAAGCGGCGTTGGCTGCCTTCGCCATCAAGGAACAATTGAACCCGGGTAAGAAAGTACACCTGCAGTACACCACAACCAGCCCTGCTATGCACCAACGGCTGGGCGTTGACGATCCGTACGCTGATGACAGCGAGGCTGCCTAATCATGTACCAATACACCGAGTACGATCGCGAATTTTTAAGGTCACGGGTCGAGGAATTTCGTGACCAGACAAGTCGGCATCTCAGCGGTGAACTGGACGACGATGAATTCAAGCAACTAAGACTACGCAATGGGTTGTACGAGCAACGCCATGCTTATATGTTGCGCGTAGCTATTCCATATGGCGTGCTATCCAGTGCACAGATGAAAAAGCTTGCGCATGTCTCACGTGTCTACGACAAGGGTTATGGGCATATAACGACGCGCCAGAATATTCAGTACAACTGGCCACAACTGGCGCAGGTGCCCGATCTGCTGGCTGAGTTGGCCGAGGTTGATATGCACGCTATCCAGACCAGTGGTAATTGCATCAGAAATACAACCACTGACCCTTTGGCAGGAGCAGTTGCAGATGAAATCGAAGACCCCCGCCCCTGGTGCGAACTCATTCGCCAATGGTCCACCTTGCACCCTGAATTTAATTGGCTGCCGAGAAAATTCAAAATCGCAGTTACCGGGGCTCTGAGCGACAGAGCGGCAGTACAAGTGCACGATATTGGTTTGCGACTGGTACGTAACGAGCGCCATGAAACTGGATTTGAAGTATGGGTGGGCGGTGGTCTGGGTCGAACGCCCTACATTGGCCAAGTTATTCGCTCATTCCTACCCACGCAGCATCTGCTGACCTACCTCGCTGCCATTCTGCGTGTGTACAACATTGAAGGCCGGCGCGACAACCTGTACAAAGCCCGCATTAAGATCCTGGTGAATTCGTTAGGTATTGAGACGTTTAAGGCACGGGTCGAACAGCATTGGGCACAGTCAAGACTCACCGATGACACATTCACTCAGGCCGACATCGATGCGCTAAAGGCACAGTTCCCCAGCGCCCCATTGCTGGGACAACTTGCCGCCGCGACAACAACAGAACCCGGTACTGATCAACATTCAAGCCCGATCACGCAACCTGACACCGATACGGACAAGCGCTCCAAAGCACAACCGGACCAAATGTTCAGTAACCCTTTATTTAACCAGTGGTATTCGGTTAATACGCGAGCACACCGCGATAGCGCCCGGCGTATTGTCTACGTATCTTTAAAAGCACCAGGGCAGCCAGCGGGCGATATTACCGCCGAGCAAATGGACACGGTGGCTGAGCTCGCAACGCGATATTCACTCGGAGAAATTCGCACGACACACGAGCAGAATCTAGTCCTGGCGCATGTGCCGACCAGTGATCTGTTCGAGTTATGGACGGAACTGAAAAAAGCGCGCCTAGCAACACCAAATCTTGGCAGGCTGACCGATATGATTGTGTGCCCTGGACTCGACTATTGCTCATTGGCCAATGCAGGTACATTGGCCATCTATGATCAGATATACCAGCGATTTGATGATCTGGACTATCAGTACGAGCTGGGTAATATCAGTATCAAGATCTCTGGTTGCATGAATGCCTGCGGCCACCACCACGTTGGCGATGTCGGTATTTTACGACTAACTTCTTCGCGAGCTGATTTGCATTGCATTGTTTCTTGACCGATTATTCTGCGTATGTATTGCCTGGATTTTTGTACTTTTATAAGTGCATGGTATT
>CALKXZ010000217.1 GCA_938003775.1 uncultured Granulosicoccus sp.
ATGTGCGCCCAGCGACTGGATCTCTTCTCGGCTGACGTCAATGTCTGCCAGGATGCGCCGTGCGCTGACCTGGAATTTTGCACCGGCCTCAGTAAGCTGGGTGCTGCGACCCAATCGGTCGAATAAGGCCACTCCGAGATCCTCTTCGAGTGCTGCGATCCGTTTGCTGACGGCAGGTTGGGTCATGAACAGCATTTCCGCAGCACGCGAAAAAGAGCCAGATTCGGCAACGGCCAGAAAAGCTTTTAGCGAGGAGAAATTCATTATGATATTCCATCA
The DNA here is from genome assembly GCA_938003775.1 of uncultured Granulosicoccus sp. Taxonomy (GTDB): domain Bacteria; phylum Pseudomonadota; class Gammaproteobacteria; order Granulosicoccales; family Granulosicoccaceae; genus Granulosicoccus. The sequence goes on from CALKXZ010000217.1 coordinate 280, forward strand.
TGGAATACGATAAATAATCAATATGAATTTGAGTTATTCCATGTCAGTCGATAATATCTGTAGCACAACAATCTGAAGGGGTACTGGCATGGCAGGCAAAACCTTGTACGACAAAGTCTGGGATGCGCACGTGGTTCACCAACAGGATGAGAATACCGTTCTCTTATATATAGACAGGCATCTTGTACATGAGGTGACCTCTCCACAGGCCTTTGAGGGGCTTCAGCTGGCGGGGCGCAAACCCTGGCGTACCAGTTCGATGCTGGCGGTGGCCGATCACAATGTGCCAACCACCAATAGAGCGGGTGGTATTGAAGACCCGATCTCTCGGCTGCAAGTGGATACGTTGGATGCCAACTGCGATACGTTCGGGGTGGTTGAGTTCAAGATGAATGACTTACGCCAGGGCATTGTGCATGTTATTGGCCCGGAGCAAGGTGCGACCTTACCCGGAATGACCGTTGTTTGTGGTGATTCGCACACGTCCACTCACGGTGCATTTGGGGCGTTGGCGTTTGGTATTGGCACATCCGAAGTCGAGCATGTCATGGCCACGCAAACCCTATTACAAAAGCAATCGCGCAATATGCTGATCAGTGTTGACGGTCAGGTTGGTCCCGGCGTTACTGCCAAAGATATTGTGCTCGCCATTATCGGTAAAATAGGAACGGCGGGTGGTAACGGTTGTACGCTGGAATTCGGCGGCGATGCCATTCGCGCGTTGTCTATGGAAGGGCGAATGAGTGTGTGCAACATGGCCATAGAGGCAGGTGCCCGCGCGGGTATGATCGCCGTAGATGACACCACCATCGAATACCTTAGAGGGCGTCCATACTCGCCCACGGGTGAGGTGTGGGACGCAGCGGTCGAGGCCTGGCGAGACTTAAAGAGTGACGACGACGCCGTGTTCGATGAAGTTGTGCACCTGGATGCCACGCAAATTGAGCCACAGGTGTCGTGGGGTACCTCGCCTGAAATGGTCACATCGGTAAACGGCTCGGTGCCAGATCCTGCCTCTGATGAATTTGCCAATAAACGCGAGGGCATTGAGCGGGCACTGGAGTACATGGACTTGCAGCCAGATTTACCGGTACAGGACATTAAGCTGGATCGCGTGTTCATTGGGTCTTGTACAAATTCACGCATTGAAGACTTGCGAGCAGCAGCGGCGGTCATTAAGGATCGCAAGGTGGCAGACAACATTAAGCAGGCAATGGTGGTTCCAGGCTCCGGCTTGGTCAAGCGCCAGGCCGAGGCTGAAGGGCTGGACACGCTGTTCACGAATGCTGGGTTTGAATGGCGAGAGCCTGGTTGCTCCATGTGTCTGGCGATGAACGCGGATCGTTTAGAACCCGGTGAGCGTTGTGCATCAACGTCCAACCGAAACTTCGAGGGTCGGCAGGGTCAAGGTGGGCGTACTCATTTAGTCAGTCCCGCGATGGCTGCAGCAGCGGCCATCGCCGGTCATTTTGTCGATGTTCGCCATTTCTGATTCGCCACGTAGCCACAGGAGATACCGATGCAAGCATTTACCCGGATGAAGGGCGTGGCGGTGGCGCTCATGCGTGCCAACGTCGATACCGATGCCATCATTCCCAAGCAATTCCTGAAGTCAATTAAACGCTCAGGTTTTGGTGTGAATTTGTTTGATCAGTGGCGTTATCTGGACGCCGGGTACCCAGGGCAGGATGCATCCACGCGTCAGCCTAACCCAGAATTTGTGCTAAATGAGCCGCGTTATACAGGTGCGCAAGTACTCATAACCGGCGAGAATTTCGGTTGTGGCTCATCGCGCGAACATGCGGTGTGGGCACTGGATGATTATGGATTCCGTGCGATCATAGCTCCCGGGTTCGCTGATATATTCCATAACAATTCGTTCAAGAGTGGATTACTGCCGATTGTTCTTGATCAAGCTATCGTGAACAAGTTAGCCAGTGAATGCGAGAGCTCTGAAGGCTATCAACTGGATATAGATCTGAACGCGCAAACGGTTACAACACCTGACGGCGACGTTTACCCGTTTGAAGTGGACAGTTTTCGCAAACATTGCTTGCTCAATGGGTTTGATGATATCGAACTGACCCTGCAGCAACGGTTTCGCATTGAAGAGTATGAGCAGGCACGTAAACAATCTGCTCCGTGGCTATTCGATACGCCGGTATGAAGCTGGTTATTGGTAACAAGAATTACTCATCTTGGTCGTTGCGTCCGTGGATACTGATGCAACACGCGCAGTTGTCCTTTGATGAAATCAATGTGCCGCTGTTCACTGACAAAGGTGTGGCTATGATTGAACAGTGGTGCCCGGCCAAGCGCGTCCCCGTGTTGCACGATGGTCCGTTGGTCTTGTGGGATTCGCTAGCGATTTGCGAATACATTGCGGATAAGGTGACTGACCGGTCACTGTGGCCGGAGCGTTCTGATGATCGCGCGCGTGCTCGTGCCATGAGTGCAGAAATGCATTCAGGCTTTGCGCTATTGCGTGAGGCAATGCCGATGAACTGTCGTCGCGTAGTTGAGAATTTCACGCCGTCACTGGATGTGCAAATTGACATCAACCGTATTGTGCAGTTGTTTGAAGATGCGTTACAGCAAAGTGGTGGGCCGTGGCTGTTTGGTCATTACACCGTTGCAGATGCCATGTACGCACCGATTGCATCGCGCTTTCAAACGTATCAGATTTCGTTACCAGCTCTGTCTCGACAGTATGTCGCCCGCACCTTGGACGATCCTCCAATGCAGACCTGGTATCAGCAATCGCGGGCCGAGAAAGCCGTGATTGAACAGTCTGAAGTGTTTCCCGAATAAATAGCCGAAGAAGAACGACTCCATGTCCCAAGCACGAAAAATTGTGATCCTGCCAGGTGACGGCATAGGTCCTGAGATCATTGCACAGGCAACGAAAGTCCTATTGGCTGCCAATGATCAATTTAATCTTGGTCTTGCCACCCAAAGCTGTGCTTTTGGTGGCTCGGCCTATGATGAGACAGGCAATCCGTTGCCGGACAGTACGTTGGCCGCTTGTCGTGATGCCGATGCGATTCTGGCTGGCGCTATCGGCGGGCCACAGTATGATGCTGCACCGCGTGAGTTACGACCAGAGCGTGGACTGCTGCGATTGCGAGCTGAACTGAAACTGTTCGCTAATTTACGGCCAGCCTTGTTGTATCCGGAATTGGCTGATGCATCGTCATTGAAACCCGAGCTGGTTGCCGGGTTGAATCTGATGATATTGCGGGAACTGACGGGTGGCATCTACTTTGGCCAACCCCGCGGTATTGAGCAACGTGATGGTGAGCGCGTCGGTTTCAACACCATGGTGTACAACGAATCTGAGATCCGGCGTATTGCGCTCAGAGCCTTTGAAATTTCCAGACAACGCGACTCGCGATTGTGCTCGGTAGATAAAGCTAACGTGCTGGAAGTGTCAGAACTTTGGCGAGAGATAGTTGAAGATGTTGCCAAGGATTACCCTGACGTAGAACTGACACATATGTACGTAGACAACGCAGCGATGCAGCTGGTTCGAGCGCCCAAACAGTTTGACGTGATAGTGACAAGCAATCTGTTTGGCGACGTGCTGTCTGATGCTGCTGCCATGCTCACCGGATCCATTGGCATGCTGCCATCGGCGTCCCTGGATGAATCTGGCAAAGGTCTGTACGAACCGATTCACGGATCAGCCCCCGATATTGCTGGCCAGGGGATCGCCAATCCGTTAGCCACAATACTGTCGGTCTCGATGATGTTGCGATACACGCTGCACGAGGCGAAGGCTGCCGATGCCATTGAACAGGCCGTATCGGCGGTGCTAGCAACAGGACACCGGTGTCGCGATATCGCCACGGGTGTAGCAAACGAACAGTTGGTCAATACACAAGAAATGGGGGAGGCCGTTCTGGTCGCCCTGGCAGCAGGAGCCAGCGCATGAGCAAGACCTTTGACATAGCCGTAGTGGGCGCCACAGGCGCCGTCGGGGAGACAATCATGTCTATTCTGGCTGAGCGTAAATTTCCGGTCGGTACGGTGTACCCGTTGGCCAGCGCACGCTCTGCCGGTAAGCGTGTTGCCTTTGGTGACAAACAGCTTGTTGTTCAGGATCTCGATACGTTTGATTTCAATCAAGTGCAGATCGGACTTTTTTCTCCCGGCGCGTCTGTGTCAAAAATATATGCCCCCAAGGCGGCTGCCGCTGGATGTGTCGTGATCGATAACACGTCCCAATTTCGCTACGACGACGATAAGCCGCTGATAGTGCCAGAGGTCAATGCGCATGCCATTGCCCAGTATAAAAAAACCAATATTATTGCCAATCCAAATTGCTCAACCATCCAAATGCTCGTGGCCTTAAAGCCATTGCACGATGCATTGGGTATTACTCGTATTAATGTGTGCACCTAT
>CALKXZ010000218.1 GCA_938003775.1 uncultured Granulosicoccus sp.
GCTAACTTAACAGCGCTACAGGTTGCAGTATTTGGTCCAGTCGGTGCTATCAGCGGTTTTATTATATATGGAAGCTATGCGTGGTTGTTTTCGACAAACTCCGCTAACGCTTTGTATAAACGATTTTCTCGATGGGTAGAATTACTGTTTGGCGTATCGTTTGGTGCGTTGGGAGGAAAACTCATCCTGGCAGGGTCTGCTGACTTGCGTGGGTAGTGCTTGCATGAAAAACCATTGAAACTTCGTGTGACAGTGTTCGAAAGGCTTACCTTCTAAAAACCTATTGCATCAAACTATGCCAGATACAACACGCCCGTCTGTTCAGCAACTTATTGATCACTGGAAGTTGGAGCCGATGGGTACGGAAAATGTGCTCTTTACACAAACCTACCAGTCTACTGTCGAAACATCGAATGGAAGGCCTCAGTACACCGCTATTATTGCCCTGATGACGGCAGACCCAGAATCGTTTTCAGATATGCATCGTCTTGCAAATGATGAACTCTGGCACTTTTATTTGGGTGATACAGTGGAGCTGTTGTTGTTACATATCGATGGGACTCACGAGATTGTCCTGTTAGGGTCAAACATCATGAGCGGCGAGAAGCTACAACATTTAGTACCTGCAGGTAGCTGGATGGGAGCACGTGTCAAAGTTAGTGGGGAATACAGCGTATTTGGTAATACCATGGCTCCTGGTTTTTTTGAGGATGATTTTGAACTAGGGAGTCGCGATGCGTTGGTTCGTCAATGGCCTGAGCATCAAGAGCTGATTACACACTTGACTCGGCAAAGTTGAGTGCAGTGGTGTTTATTCTTAGCGTGCACCCCTGCGTTAGTCCTGCTGAGGATGCTTATAAAATATTTCACTATTCAATAAAGAATGACATAATAGAATCCGGTATGTTCTGTAGGCGTCTTCTTGGGTAACTGTTGAAAATAGCCAGGTAAATAGTGTCTTTCGTTCACATCATGCTGCTTAATCAGATCACAACCTCATAAAGCACTGATAGACTTGATACGCAGTTCATTTTTGACCGATGCTCCAAGTCTATTCATTTATTATTTTTTACCCAATTAGTCATTTACTATGAGCACAGGCACAGTTCGTTCCGCGTCCAAATCAGATGCAGCGACAATTCATCGCTTCATCATGGAGCTTGCCATCTATGAGAAGGCCGAGCACGAAGTTAAGTCCACCATTGCCGATATTGAAAACACCCTGTTCACTCAAGGGTGCACCGCACATGCATTGATTGCTGAGCTGGATGGCGAACCAGTAGGCATGGCAGTTTACTTTTTTAATTATTCAACTTGGTTGGGTCAAAACGGTATTTTTCTGGAGGATCTGTACGTATCTCCTGCACACCGAGGGCATGGTTTGGGTAGAAAATTGATGTCTGAATTGGCCCGAATTGCAAAGGACAAAAATTGTGGCCGAATGGATTGGAATGTTTTGGACTGGAATCAACCCGCTATTGATGTCTATGATGCATTAGGGGCTAAGCCTCAGAGTGAATGGATTGGATATAGATTGTCGGGTGAGGCGTTGGACAAACTGGCGGCAGGATAGTAGCTGAGATGGACGAGATGGACGAGATGGACGAGTGTACTGGGTCTTGTCATTGAGGCGACCTAAACTATAAAATTAGCGCAGCCGTTTCAAAAGCTACTCGGTGTAATAGCTCCCTATGCGTTACGTTTTATGCGCATGCACGGTAAGTTCATGAGTCCGTATTTGAATCACATGCCCACTCGTGCGTTGTTGGCCACCCGCTAGCGGGCTAATAGGTTGAAGGAGCGAAGCACTTAGACATTGCAGCGGGGTTATAACACGGGAAGGCTCAGTCATTCGTTGAAGTACTCATCACGCAGGCTTAAAAAAGTCCTGGTGCTGCTGCTGTTTATGATTTCCAGTGAATACTTGGGTGAGGAGTATCGCAGTTGGATTAGGAATGACTTTCGGTCTGTGATGCGCCTAATCTCTTTTAGTGATTTCCCTTCAATATCCACCATATCAAAGTGCACAAGGTTTTTGAGTGGATACGGCATTAACTTGAACACGAGCACGCTGTGGTCGTCGGGAATGGCGTAAATCCGTTTTTTCTGCCTTAGTTTCAAATAGCCCAACGTACACCACCTCTATCGAATTTCAACCGAACCAGGATTCTACCCAACTTCCAGCGACTTTGACTCCGGAAACAATGGCATTGCGGTGTTTACAGAACACCACCCTGGTATAAGCGAGGGTGCTGCCAACTGACAAAATGGGATTGGTACTTGCAACGCCAGAGATTATCGTGGAGCCTGCGTCGGTTTTAACGCCACTGACCGCCGTACTCTGTATACCACCATTACGAATGCCGATATCAATGTCTCTATCTCCATAGTTGACAGCAACAGCGCCACTTGTAGTGGTACCCAAGGGGTATGCAATGTTTGATCAAAAAATGCCCCGAGTTGAGTACTCCAGTCAATCGTTGAAGTACTCATCACGCAGATTTAAAAAATTTCTGGTACTGCTGCTGTTTATGATTTCGAGTGAATACTTGGGTGAGGAGTATCGCAGTTGGATTAGGAATGACTTACGAATTCTGGTGCGCTGGATCTCTTTTAAGGATTTTCCTTCAATATCCACCATGTCAAAGTGCACAAGGTTTTTGAGTGGATACGGCATTAACTTGAACACAAGCACGCTGTGATTGTCGGGAATGGCGTAAATCCGTGTTTTCTGCCTTTGTTTCAAATAGCCCAACGAACACCACCTCTATCGAATTTCAACTGAACCAGGATTTTACCCAACCTCCAGCGGCTTTGACTCCGGAGACAATGGCATCGCGGTTTTCATAGACTACTGCCCCTGTATAAGCGATGGCACCGCCAGCTATCAGCACGGGGTTTGCGGTTGCGACACCCGCGAGCATCGCAGTGCCTGCGCCAGCTTTAACGCCACCGACCGCCGTTCTCTCAATATTGCCATCACGAATGCCGGTATAGATGTCTCTACCTCCATCGATAACGGCAACTGCGCCGCCAGTGGTGGTACCCAGGGCGATGCGACCGGTCATTAGAGCACCACCAGAGACAATGCCCGTTGTGCCTGCGGTGACATCGGCAGCCCCTTCGACTCTATCACCACCGGATGCGAGCGTTTGAACACCGTTGGCAGTTTGGAATCCTCCCCCCACCATGCCGAGTACTCCCATACTCTGTCCGGCGAGATTGCCTATTCTGGCGCGAGTCGAAAGGTTGGGTTCAGGTGCGGTAATTCGATCTGGAAGCGCCTCTTCCACCGAGTGACGAAACTGGTCAATATCATCGTGCAGTTGTGGTGTTGACGAGACGGTCTCACCCAACGCATTGGTTTGTTTAATGTTGCCCATCAGCTCTGTGTATCGGCTCTGCATGGAGTCAGGCAAGTCAACGCCGTAAATCTGGCCTTTGTAGCCAGTGGCATCGTGCAAGGAAATGCGTTGGCCGCTACTGTTTCGTAAATCTGTTTCAATGAAGCGGGATATATCTTTCGTCCCTACCTGCACTTCATGTGTCAAGCCATTCGGGCTGGTCAAGGTACTGTGGACGCGTCCGGTGTATCCCCATCGATTCGGTTGCTGAATGTAGTCTTGTTTAATATTCAGCCCATCGCCGAGTCTGTTTTGCACGCGCGATTGGGCATCATAAACGTCAGCGAAGTCCGGGTTTAGGGGATCTACATCCACACGCAGCCCGGATAGATCATTGATGTCACCAATTCGAACACCATCAGCTTCCCGAAGCTTGCCGAAGGTACTGGTTGGTGTTTTTGCACGACCGTCAACGGTAATGCTCTGTTCTGGGAAGGCGCTATTCAGGTTCTGTTTAAGTGCAAAATTCTCGGTTCGAGTAGCTCGTTCCAGTTGCGATAAACGCATATCGGTCGGCCCGGCAAAGTCGTCTGCAGTTAAACCTCTGTAGGCTTGATAGGCGTTTTCTGCGCTGAACGGTGCATGATTGAACTCACGTCGAACACCCATGGCGGCCGGTCCTGCCAATGGTGTTAAATGAGCCGATGTCGTGCCCGATGATTCATTTGTGTTCAAGCTATCCAGCGATGTTGTGCGACTGGCGATGCGTTCGGTGGTTGTCGGCTGTGATGACAGCGCTTCAATGCCTCTTAAGGTAGAGGTGTCTACCCGAGACCGTGTGCTTGCGCTCGTGGTCGTTATTGAATTCGAGTCCGAATCTGATGAGCTCCAGGTGGGCGATTGGGTGTGGGACGTCGAATGGCTTGACC
>CALKXZ010000219.1 GCA_938003775.1 uncultured Granulosicoccus sp.
AAGGCTTGATGCCGGCACACGGGGTCATGGCCGTTAATGAGTTTGGGGAATCTGTCAATGCTCACATTCCCGGAGAATTGCCACTGACTATTCGTGTGGATGGCATGGAGGTGGTGACCTTAATGACCCTAGGCACGCAACCCGAAGCCTTGACGTTAGGGTACATCCGTAATCAAAAGCTCATCGACGATATTGCCCAGATCAAATCTGTAAAAGTGGATTGGGATCGCGAGCTTGTAGATGTCATTACCCATGAGGGTACCGGCATTGCCGATTGGCAGGAAAAAATGAAGCGCCGGATTGTGACTAGCGGCTGTGGTCAGGGAACAATCTTTAGCTGCACCGTGGACAAGCTCTACGAAGTCAATTTGAATACACCCGCTCTAAAGCAATCACAGATCTATGAGCTGATTAGAAATGTCAGTCAACTCAATGATGTCTATCGCGTATCCGGTGCAGTGCACGGTTGTGGTTTGTGTTCAGCAACTCAGTCATTGATGCATATAGAAGATGTCGGTAGACACAATGCGGCAGACGCCATCGCTGGCCGCATGTGGCTTGAGAAAGTTGTTGGTGATGACAAAATTTTCTACACCACCGGCAGGTTAACCTCAGAAATTGTCATGAAAACTGCGTTCATGGGTATTCCAACGCTGCTATCACGATCAGGTGTGACGCAAATGGCTTTGGAATTGGCACGTGAAATCGATATGACAATGATTGCACGAGCCAAGGGTCGGCATTTCATGATCTACAACGGTAGTGAGCACGTGGAATTCGACGCCATACCGCCACAGCGCAATCAGCCTCCCCCGACCAAAGGCATGCGAGATTTGGCTTGAGCCCATTGCTCGACAAGCCACCCCTTACTATTCATGACAACACCGATGGATAAGCTGGTCACCTCAATTGATCACCCCAGCACGGGGTTTACATCCTCCGCCTTTTTGACGGTACCGGAGCTTGCAGAACTGTTGCATGTCAACGAGAAGAAAATCTATCAGCTAGCAGGCTGTGGTGAAATTCCAGGCACGAAGGTCACCGGCAAGTGGATATTTCCCCGCCGTTTAATTGAAGACTGGCTACTGGAGAACAGCCACGGCGGTGTTATGCACGACAGATTACTCATCGCTGGCAGTGATGATCGATTGATTCACCAACTGTGCACCCGTGCAGCGATTGACTGGCAACAACATGCTTTGGTGAGTTACAGCCCATCGGGCACACGCCACGGGTTACGCATGCTCGACACCGGCCGCATTGATGCCTGTTTTATTAATTGGGGCGCCAGTGAAGATAGCGCTCGAAGGCATTTAGGTCTGCTGCGTTGCTACCGTAATCATCACAGTTGGGTGATCGTTCGTTGCCTGCAGCGCAGCCAAGGCCTGGTGCTGGGCAAGCGCGCCACGGATCTAGTCGACACCCAGTCAGACACATCGCTTGAATCAGTGCTACCTGTTATCGTGAAAAATTCAGCGCTACGCTGGGCAATGCGACAAAATGATTCGGGTACCGAGCGACTGCTGGAAGACCTATGCTCTACGCATGGTCAGAGTATTACCGCATTAACGGTATCAACCGAATGTAATAGCGAGCAAAGTGCGGTAGCCGCTATCAACACCGACCTGGCCGATGTCAGCTGCGCAGTGCCGAGCATTGCCGCCGAATTTGGCTTGCAATACATGCCAATTGCTGATGTATCGCTTGATCTTGTGATGGCCAGAAAAACCTATTTTCGAACGCTCATGCAGGCATTTATTAAGCTCATTCACGAGCGCGACACCTACGCGATCGCTAGCAACTTAGGCGGTTATTCAATCATGCCGACGTCACAAGTTGTGACCATCGATTGAAGCGATATTGCCGCAGGATGTTAAACGGTGTACTTAACTGCCCGTTGCTGCCAATGAGCCGTCCTGTGCTGGTTTGGACAACGATGTATCTGAGGATTCAGCAGTAGATGAAGCAGAATCGGTTGTCGCCTGACAAACATAGTGTTCACCTAACGAGCGATCAAATACTCGCAGTACTTGTTCTTGGCGAAGCGTTAAAGCGGTGAGTTTTTCTGTAGAGTCCAGGGCGAGCTCTCGCCGAATCTCTTGACGCCGTAACGCGCTATGACGATATTCAACAAAGGTATCTTCGCTGCGATCAGATTCAGGTGTTGCGTCTTTGGCATACAGCGTGGAATAACCCACGCAAGCGATGCGTTCACATGTCACACCCTGACGCAATTGTTCATCGTCAAGTAAGGAATGCAGTACCCGTTCAGCAAACTGTTCTTCATCAACATTACGATCGTAGAACAGGCTAATCAGTGTTGCTCGCTGCACCCGATCCAGCCCGTACTCCTGCGCCAGAATGGCCAGATTTTGCGTGGCATACATGTCTTGATAGGTCATCAGAGTTTCCAGAATTGCAGGACCAGCGCGCAACTGAACTGAATTGACATGATGAGGACGTGAGGAATAGTTCGGATCAGCCTGGCTTGCTTTGAGTTCAATCAGTAGGCGCTCCATTAACGGTTTGACGATGGCACCTCGATCACGTTCTGCCCAATAGATTCGCGCACCACTGTGTCGCCAATGACCTGACATCAGTTCGGGGTCACGTATCCCCTCTTCCAGGGAAACTACGGTATCCAATATTTTGATGACAATCCCAGCGAGTGTATAGGGCACTTCGGCCTCCGTGGCCTTGACCGTCATGTCAGTAAAGCGCCCCACATTGTACTGAGCTTGCGGTAACAATAAGTGTGGCTGCTGCAAGGTCAGCCGGGCCTTGCTGGCACCGGCAGAATGCACAGCCGAATCAGTTAGCTCTGACACCATAGCGGCAATCGGACCACCGAATCGAAATTGTATCTTGCGAAGAGAATGGCCATAGCCGGTAACCCGCATGGAACCATCCTCGACGACATCGTGCAGCATAGCCAGCGTCACGATCAATGGCTCCAATGCTCGACCCAGTACGCGCTCCGCTATGGCAGCAATTCGAAACGCATGCGCCGCCATAGTACTCAATGATTTGCGCCGACCTTTTTCCAGTGAACGCATCATTTCCAAACTGGCAACGTGTACCGCCTCAATGGAGTTAGGCGCTTCGGATGCCACGAAATACTCCATAACTGGAAGGTTAATGTGAACTTCGTGTACGGCCTTGCCGCGCCGACCCGACAGTCGCTCAAGCTTGGCTGGATCATCCAGTGCATCGCGCACAGCAATTAACAAGGTGTTTCGTAACGGCTCACGCAACGCATAGTGATCGACGCCAGCAAGCTTGAAGGCTTCGCTGGTTAGCTCATAGTGACGCTCCAACAGTGGGCGTTCAGGAAAATCAGTGTCACAGTCCAAACCCAGATTTTCCATGGTAACCCGTTGCTCGGCGTCCATAAAACTAATGACTTTGTCACCTGCAGCTCTGGCAACCAGCCGTAGCCGACTTGCTTGGACAGCGGCAACAGCCGTGGCAATATCTGGACTTGGTGGTACGGGTACAGGTCGCTGCTGCTCAACCGCATCCGTGAATTCACGCAGGTAATCGGCCAGTGCTATGACCAGTTTGGACACTGAATCACCAAACCAGGTAAATAAATAAGTGTCGTCTACTGTTTCGTGGTCCTGTGAGGAAAAGGCGCTGTAACGGTACGACTTACCGTATGAGTCCTGCAGCATGGTCGCAACGATCAGATCATGTGTCATGGTGGGTGTGCCCTGACCGTGCGTACCATACAAACGCACCCCGAGCAGCATGTTGGCGGCCAATACTGCCTGATGAATAATAGGCTCTAGCTTTGGCAGGCGATTCGTATTGATCATGCGCTGCTGTCCAACGCTGCGGATGTCCAGCAACGCAGGCTTGATGATTTCCGGGTCGATATCCTGATCGGCGAAAAACTCAGCAGCCAGCAGATCTCGGCCACGCTGAGTTTCAAATAAACGTTCGGGAAGCGAAGAGAGCGGTACTAGATGCTCAACCTCTTTGGCAATCCACTCGCGTGACAAGGTGCCGGCAATCACGCGTTCCATGTCAGATGTACCCGCTAACACACCATAGGCTCTGACGAGTTTGACAAGATCAGTGAGCGGATAAGCACGCGCCACAAGAAAGGCTTCCGGTAATGGGCTAAGTTACGAGTAGGATAGCAATACAGCGCCACTTTTTAACTGAACTTGAGACCTGCAACGGTACGGTAATGTTCCCGTAATCCATTCGCGTGATTTACGTCAGCACCGGGACTCGTTCACCCACAGGCAACGCCGGTAACAGAACCTCAAACACACTGCCCTCTCCGACCGTAGAACGGACACAAATATCGCCACCATAGCGCCTGACTATGCCGTAGCTGACGGACAGTCCCAAACCGGTACCACTGACTTTTCCCGTGGTGAAAAACGGATCAAATACACGCGCAATATGCTGCTGTTCGATGCCACAGCCGGAATCACGAATGGCTATTTGTGCCATGTTGCCCGGCTGATCTGATGTTTCAAT
>CALKXZ010000220.1 GCA_938003775.1 uncultured Granulosicoccus sp.
GCTGTCTATATAAGCATTACTGGATACAACCGAGGCGCAGTTTGAGAGTTGCTGGCGCTCGATGGTACTTAGTGCTTTCGTTATGTCCCAGGCTATTGTTCCCTATATGGTCAAGCAAGGACATGGCAGTATTGTTGTATCGGGCGCAACAGCCAGTTTAAAAGGTGGTGGACAGTTTAGTGCGTTTTCATCGGCTAAATTTGCATTAAGGGCGTTGACACAATCATTGGCACGTGAATTCCAGGTACAGGGTATCCATGTGGCACATGTCATTCTCGATGGCATAGTTGACACACCCAATAGCCGAGAATTGCATTCACTGGACCCCGCTAAAATGATGCAGAGTGACGCGATTGCGGAGCAATATCTGAAATTGATTGATCAGCCATCTTCAGTGTGGACACACGAATTGGATTTACGACCACAATCAGAGACCTTCTAATTGACATTAGTGTTTCGCCGCCATGAACAGGTCTGCAGACAGCAACCCATTGGAAAAAGTACTGGCACCGGTTGCAGCAGATGAATTTTTTAATAGCCATTGGGAAAAATCCCCGCTGCACATAGAACGCAGTGACTCGCAGTATTTTAGATCGCTACTGACACTTGAAGATATTGAAACGTTTTTGTCAACTCAACAGCTTGTGTATCCGTCGGTTCGACTAGCACATTCGGCCAGCCCAGTATCAGCATCTGAGTACACCGATGATCAAGGCATTGTTTTGCCGCTGTCGCTGGCAGAGCACTACGGTAATGGCGCTACCATAGTGATTTCACAGGCGCACCAGAAACTGCCAGCGCTGGCAGATTTTCGCCGTCAGTTTCAGCGTGATTGCAAACTACGTTGTCAGACGAACGTATATCTATCACCACCGGGCAAGCAGGGGTTTAAGGCACACTACGACTCGCATGATGTTTTTATACTGCAGGTGCAAGGTATCAAAACATTTAATTTTTACGCTGGTGGTGTCGAGCTTCCTTATAACAGTGAAGGATTTGATGAGGATCGACACATTGCTGGAGACATTCAAGAGTCTATAACGTTACATGCTGGCGACTCTCTCTACATACCACGTGGTGTTATGCATGATGCTGTTGCCATTGATTTGACCTCCTTGCATATCACACTGGGTGTCTATGCCGTAACAGTTCGAGACCTGCTGTATGAAATTGTTCAAGGGATGGGTGATCAGGAGGTCAAATTACGTCAAAGCTTGCCGCCTGCGCTACTCCGCGATCCATCTGGGTCACAGAAATCTCTGCAATCGCTAGTGGGGTCTGTGCTGTCCAAAACAGGCTCGTCCACCTATCTAGCGCCAGCGCTACAGCGTCTGGCCGACCATATTGCGATTGATGCACAGCCAGACTGCACCGGACTGCTCAGCCAAAATCGGTCGCTGAGTTCATTAACGTCCTCATCCAGGATCGTCTTAAAAAGGCATCTTTGTTTCGACGTTCAGCGCACTGGATTATCCGTACGTTGCTTGGCTATGGGGCAAGTGATCGAATTTCAGGGGCCACTGGGCAATGGCATGGAGCAATTGTGGGCAGCGCCTGTCGTGCAGTTTAATGAACTGAACAATCTTGATGATGATCAGAAACTGGCGCTGCTTGATCGACTAATGCACGCTAACCTCATCGAAATTACCTAACGGTTACATTCGGGCTCAGTGACTTGCCCGGTCTGAATGAATTGACGAGTAGGGGGTGATTCAAGTAGTTTGTGAACACAGTGCAAGAAGATGTGAGTGTCGAGATGAGTGGAAAAACCGATGGTGACCCAATAGTCGTCCATGATCGCGGTAGCCGCCGACGATTCATGCGTGTCGGGGGGCGCTTATTAGCGGCCGCTGGTGTCGCAGTCACTGGCTCAGCACTAGCGGCTGATTGTGATCAAGGGGGAGCCGGCAATGCCAGCTCGGCGGATCAGGACGATGGTGAAAACGCTGATTCGAAGGGCTGTCAGAATCGCAATATCGTGTCTGAGAACCAGCCACAACGAACCTCGCCGGTGAGTGTGACCAAGATAAAGGCTTGACTGGTAAACCGCTGTGTGTCCGTTAAGGGGAAAAATATTTAGGGTTTGAGCTGCTGGTGCAGCCCTGCCACTATCAGCATAACCTCGTCACATTGACCAGCAAGCTTTTGGTGCAATAACCCGACTTCGTCGCAGTAGCGACGCGACAAAGCGCCCATCGGCACGATTCCCATGCTGGTCTCGTTAGACACGAATATCAATGTCTGTGTGCTCTGTGCAACGGTGTCCAGGAACTGTTCTATCTGGTTCTCGAGTACTAACTCGTCGCTGAGCAGAAGCAAATTCGTGATCCATAGCGTTAAGCAGTCCACCAGAATTGCATGTTCCTGTGGCGCTTCCCGTATTGCTTGGCTCAGTTCCACGGGTTCCTCTACGACATGCCAGGTTTTATCCCGGTCAGCCTGATGTTTTTGAATTCGCAAGGCAATTTCTGCATCGTCTGCTCTGGCAGTGGCGATGACGGTGACCGCCTTGTCAGAATTCGTCGCCAATGATTCTGCGAATCGCGATTTACCAGATTTAGTTCCACCGAGGACTAGCGATTTCATAAGCGTTGTGGATATCCGGTTGCACTAAAGGGCCTTCAGCCTGGAAATTCTCTTAGGTTCCTGGCCAACAGCTTAGGATGTCCAAACTTGCCATGCTAGTTCGTTATCGACCAGATCGCTTAATCTTACCTCGAACTGTTTACTCAGATGTTCAGCCTGGCTGCTCGCATCACTCAAGAAGAGCAACGTTTCATTGGAGACGATGTATTGTCCATCTGCTTTTTCACCAGCGATTCTGTAGATGCTAGTCACGATGGATCTTGACATACGCATTGCCACTGTTGTGGAAACATCGCAGGGGAAATGAGCGTGGCAAAACGAGCGCATGACACTGAGCTCGGCATTGGCTGCATCTATCAGAGCCAGTTCCAGAAAGGGTGTGTGCGAAATGCTCATGAGTTAGCGGTTGGTACAAGAAATGAAATGCTCGGGAAAGACTAGTCACCGTAGTAAGAAATAACATTCGATTGCTTGGCAGTATGGCTAAGTGTTTCTGATGATGTGTCCATGTACATCCCGCATAGGCTGATTGTCTTGGGACATGCGTCGATCTGGTTTTCCCCGATCGTTCACACGCTCAGCCGAATAACACTCATCGCAGTTTACATGTATATAAAACGATCCAGACCCGCCTGCTTCCGCCGCTAGGTTGTTACAGGAAGTTTGCAAATATGCCTATATTTAGCGGACTAACAGGCAAATCTGCAGTCTTCAGTACGTCGCTTGATTTGTCGTACATGTATTTATGCATTGTGTAGATTGCAATTATGCGGGCATTGAAATGATGCGTTCAATCAGTTGGGATAATTACCGATATGTACTCGCTATTTATCGCAATGAATCTATCTCTGGTGCTGCACGCTCATTGGGTGTTAATGAGACAACTGTGTCGCGTCGTCTTGCTCAAACTGAACAGCATCTACAAACCAAGCTGTTTATTCGGCGCTCCAGAGGCTTGGTGGCGACTGATGTGGGTCAGCGAATTCTAGAGCGTTTGATTCGTGTTAAGGCTGAACTGGATCAAGCTGCACCTGAAGCCTCGGACAGCGAGCGTAAGGTTTCAGGTTCAGTCACAGTGGCTTGTGATGCATTGCTGCTCAACCATATATTCGTGCCCAGACTACCCGCGTTACTTCTGGCACATCCTGAGCTGAATTGTGAATTGGTATCTTCGTGTGATGCTGATGCACTCAAAGATGCTGATATTGCAGTGTCTTACCGACTCAACAATCGTCAAGCTGCGTGCTGTGACCAACCAAACCACCCGCAGAATCTAGGTCAACTCCAGCTGGGTATATTTACCGGTTGCGTGCTGGAAGAACAACGGAACGACGAACCGATTCCTTGGATTACGCTAGCTAATCGAACGTCACCGTTTAATCACTTTATAGATACTGACGAATCACCGTTAAGTTCACCGCTCATGCGTATCTGCGCTGACAGTCATGATGTGCTTTTGTCTTGTGTGGTAGCCGGTTTAGGTAAGGCCTGCTTACCTGAAGCACTGGGTCGGCGTGATGTAAGACTGAGACCCACTGGGGAGAAACCTCGCGATGAGAACGTGGAACTGATCTGGCGATCTCAACCAGAGCTGATCAATACTGCCCGGTTGAATGCCTGTGTCCATTGGCTGACGGAGTCGGTGCAGCAGTTTGAATTCCCGGCATGAAAGGGCGTGCGAAAGAGGTTGATGGATTCGTAAACAATCAGCTCTAGCGTCCAATCCGCCGTAGCAATAACGCTTCGCGTGATGTCAGCCGTTGCAGCCAATGCGTTACTATGGCGGTTTTTGGAATCATGGGACTCTGAGCATCATGGCAACAGTAGCTTTCTTGGGATTGGGCGTCATGGGGTATCCCATGGCTGGGTATTTACACAAGGCTGGGCATAGCGTGACGGTGTACAACCGTACATCACAGAAAGCTGATCGCTGGGTGTCAGAGCACGGCGGCTCGGCAGCCGAGACGCCTGCAAAAGCCGCTGAAGGTGCAGACTTTGTCATGGCCTGCGTAGGAAACGATAACGACCTTCGATCGGTGGTTTTGGGAGAGCATGGTGCGTTTGCTGGCATGGTCTCTGGCAGCGTCTTTGTCGATCACACGACCGCTTCTGCATTAGTAGCCCGTGAATTGGCCGGTATTGGCGCCACCGCTGGCATTGGTTTTGTTGACGCGCCGGTATCCGGCGGGCAGGCGGGAGCTGAAAATGGTCAGCTAGCCATCATGTGCGGTGGACTGGACGATGATTTCACCAAAGCCCAACCTATCATGGATGTTTATGCGAAAGCGATTGAACGTTTTGGCGATGTTGGTGCTGGACAGATAACGAAAATGTGCAATCAGATCTGCATTGCAGGACTGGTGCAAGGAATGTCTGAGGCCATCAATTTTGCGCAAAAATCCGGTCTTGATGCCAAGCAGATGGCGTCACTGGTGTCCAAAGGTGCCGGTGGATCCTGGCAATTAACCAATCGAGCAGAGACCATGGTTGATGACAAATTCGACTACGGATTTGCCGTAGACTGGATGCGCAAAGACCTGGGTATTGCACTGGATGCTGCCAAAGAAATAGGCGTCTCCTTGCCCGTAACGGCATTGGTGGATCAGTTCTATGCAGACGTGCAACAGCTCGGCGGGGGGCGATGGGACACCTCTAGCCTGATCAAGCGTTTGCGGCATTTGCAGCAGGACTAACCCGAGTTATCCATGAAGTCACCGAATTCTTCCGCATGAGTGCACCGTGTGTCGAACTGCCGTATGGTCGCGGGTCGTTGGCTGTCCTGTTGCCCGATAATGCCCAGACAACCGTGGTAACCAAGCCTGCGTTTCCAGAGGCTGGGCTGGCGTCCGAAGTGCTGTCAAGTGCACTGGCAAACCCGGTGGACTCCGCGCCATTGGATGAGCTGTGCAGCGGTTGTAAAAGCGCCTGTATT
>CALKXZ010000221.1 GCA_938003775.1 uncultured Granulosicoccus sp.
ATTGGTGCCACGTCATGGAGCGTGAAAGTTTTGAGAACCTGGCTATTGCGGCGCTGATGAACGAACATTTTATCTCTGTCAAGGTTGATAGGGAGCAGCTACCTGATGTTGATGCCTTGTACATGTCAGCAGTACAGATGATAAACGGAAGCGGCGGTTGGCCGATGTCCAGTTTTCTGGATACCCAGGGCCGTCCATTTTATGGGGCTACCTATTTCCCACCGAGCGAATTCACCGCACTACTGCAGCGCATTACACAGCTTTGGGCGGAGCAACCGGAGAGATTGCTTGAACAGGCAGCACAGCTCACCAGTGCAATCAATCGAGCCAATGACACCAGAGGTCAAGCCCGTGCAGTCGGTGAACTGGAAGTCACTCGCGCACTAGCAACGGCTTTAACCAGCTTTGATACTGACCATGGCGGCTTTGGTACTGCCCCCAAATTTCCACGTGAATCAACCTTGTACTTTCTGCTCGATCAGGCACAGCGTCGAGCTAAGGACGATACATCAAACGCCAGCGCTGTGGCCGCCTTGTCAGCTGTTGACCAGACATTGAGTCAGATGTCAGCAGGTGGTATTCACGACCATATAGGCGGGGGCTTTCATCGCTATGCGATCGACTCGCAGTGGTTGGTACCGCATTTTGAAAAAATGCTCTATAACCAGGCTGCATTGGCCCGCATCTATGCACAGGCGTACCAGCTAACCGGGAATACTGAGCATCGACGAACGGCAACGCGCATACTGAATTACGTGATGCGTGACATGACGTCGCCTGACGGTATGTTTTATTCAGCCACCGACGCAGACTCAGAAGGCGAAGAGGGGAAATACTTTATTTGGACACCTGAGCAGTTGGCTGAAGTACTGGGTGAGAAAGATGCAGAATTAGCCCGCACCTATTGGCGCGTTACAGGTGAAGGCAATTTTGAAGGCACGAGTATTCTACACACACCAGAATCGCTGGATACTATGGCTGCCACATTGAAACTCAGTGTTTCAGACCTGCAAAAACGTGTGGATGAATGGAGCGATGCGTTACGCATTGCGCGCGAACAGCGCGAACATCCCCTGCGTGACGAGAAAATAATCAGTAGTTGGAATGGCATGATGATCAGCGCCTTTGCCAGTAGTGCGGTGCGGCTTGAAAATCAACGCTATCTTGATGTAGCCATACGCGCTGCGAATGGCGTATGGACGCATCTGCGACACACGGATAACACCCTGTTTCGTAGTTACTATGATGGCAAAGCATCCATAGACGGCACCCAGGCTGACTATGCCTATTTGGCTCAAGCTTTTGTGATGCTATACGACGCAACCCGTTCACGCCTGTGGCTGGACAGGGCGTTAACCCTGACCGAGAAGATGAATGAACGGTTTTGGGATTTAAAAAACGGCGCTTACTACATGGGAGCGAGTGTAGTTAGCGGTGCTAACTTAAGCTCACGCCCGAAAAATTTATCCGACAACGCCATACCCTCTGGTAACTCCGTCGCATTGCGGGTGTTGTCTAAGTTGTTCAAACGCACCGGCACACCGCGCTATGAGGCACTGGCAAACCAATTAATCGGAACGCTGGGTGAACGCATTGCACAGCAACCTGCTGGGTTCTATTACTTGCTAACAGGTGTTGAAGAGCACCAGTCCGGTGAACACGGAAACCTACAATACGGCGCACGTGGTGCTGTTAGGGCCAAAGCGCGCAAAGACGGCCACCGTATTATCATTGATGTCTCTCTGGCTGATGGCTGGCATATCAACTCGCACACACCCCTGCAGGACTACCTCATCCCAACCCAGTTAACTGACGAGTCTGGCAATCCGCTAAGCGCGGTCGATTACCCCCAAGCAACCATTCAAAAATTAGGATTTCAACGCGCTGAATTGTCGCTATTTGACAAGCACTTCGCCCTCAGCGCTACACTGCCAAACATCAAAACCACCAGTGCGAATACCACTGATGAGCATGCAAACTCCAACCACTATCCACACAGCACAACTGTGTTACTGCAAATTCAGGCGTGCAATGATAAGACATGCCTGGCACCTGAAAAGCTACCATTGACGGTTTTCTAAATAAGCACCATGGTGACACGACCAACGCGTGATAAATCACTGCTGCAACGCATCAACCATTACACCGATTTGCTAACGGCTTTGCGCGGGACTTCATCGAGCTGTTTGTCCAACGATACGCGAGCGCCATCGTGTGAACCGGCCGTATGCGCCGAACCATTGCGATAGCGTATCCGCTTCGCCCGACCTGTGACCAGACCCTGCATACAGGCTTGTCTTACTAGGTCACGTTTACGCAGTACCAGACTGCTGCCAGTAGCGTCGTACGGGTCGTTCTTCACTATCGTTTGTTGTGTTCGTTGTTGCTCTGCTGCTTTGCGTTCACGGTCCATTTGTCTGGCACGCTCGAGCACGGCCAATGCGAATCCAACGCGATAATCAAAACTAGCCGTTCGTCCCGGGGCCACCGTGCCATTACTCTTTCGATCTTTCAGCGATCGATCCATGACACGAACCAGATAGCTGTAGGTTAATGCCGCCACGTCGGCATCTATGCTGAACCCGCGAAACTCAATGGTGTCACCCTTGACGCATAAACAGTCGTGTATCAGTGCAACCGCTGAGCCGAGTACACCCAGATAGGATGGAACGCTGCGAAACACCTTGCCTACTTTACTTGCTCCGAATTCGGAGTGCGCCAGATCGGCCTCGGTAATACCAAAGCGGTTCATGAGTGACTGGCAACGACGCAGAGCAATTTCTGCCTCGTGCGGGCTGGCAACGCTCTCTTGGCTCATCGCGTAGAGCTTGCGAATACGCGCCAGCAACTTTTCTCGATCACGCACGTCCATACAGTGTCACCTTTGTGGTTCTATGACGCATAGAATAACGGCTCAGCTGATTTTACTGCCCTCAATGAGCAATCATGGGCAACCATGGGCCGTGGTATTCTTAAGCGCATAAGATCTGCTGTCATATTCAGCAGTATCGGCCATGATCAACCCCGGGCTCTTTAAGGCAGTCATCGTGAGTTTCGTCGTCTCTCTTCTTGCAGCAGCGTTATACAGCATTGCGTGGACCTTGCTATGGCGCTCGATGAGCACTGCCCCGAATGAGCGTAACCGTCATCCAAGCCGCTATCGAGTTGCTGATATCAGCCCCGTTCGCACGAGCAATACCCACCTGTCGCAGGACGGTGCCTTCGCGGCCAGCACACAACCGAACGAATCACCCAACAAACCGACATTAGGTTATCAGACCAACCAACAACGCAACATACTCTTGTTGGCAACCATCGCCTTGATGCTACACAGCTGGGTCGTGATACGCCAGATGGGTTTGCCGCAGGGTCTGTTGTTGCCCTTATTCACATCCATTGCGGCAACCACACTGACAATTGTTTTGCTGCACATTATTTTGTGTTTGCGACAACCGGCTGATTACCTGGGTCTGGTGGTTTATCCGCTGGCAGCCATTTCCTTGATTGCCAGCCAGGTATATGGTGGTGGCGCCCCGATTGTGGGCGATGCGGTACAAATGCATGTTTTTCTGTCATTGCTGGCCTACGCAGTGCTGGCGCTCGCCGCCGCTCAGGCCATACTGGTATCCATTCAGCGGCAATTTCTCTCGCGCCACAAGCCGGTCGGTATTATTCGGGCGCTGCCTGCGCTGGATACAACCGAGAGGTTACTGTTTACGTTACTCGGCCTGGGCTTTGCGCTACTGTCATTGAGTCTTGCCAGCGGATTTTTCTACCTCGAAGACATGTTCGGCCAGCAATTGGTCCACAAAACTGTGCTCTCTTGCAGTGGTTGGGTTATTTTCGGTGTCCTGCTGTTCGGACGCTGGCAATTTGGTTGGCGCGGGAAAAAAGCGGTGCACTGGACCTTGGCGGGTTTTGCCATCCTAATTCTGGCCTACTTTGGCACCAAGTTTGTACTCGAAGTGCTGCTGCGGTAGGTTACAGGCAACTAACTTCCAGTCTATTGACTCAAAAAGGCGTGCTCGTTGCTATAGTGCGCAGTATCGTCAGCAAATAGAAGGCCGGTTGTTCTTGAACAGCATCCCCATCAGCGTACTGGTATCAATACTGGTCGCGCTGGTACTTATCTCAGGTTTCTTTTCGGGATCAGAGACAGCATTGATGACGCTTAATCGGTACCGATTAAGACATCAGGCAAACAATGGCCACCGGGCAGCCCTACGTACTGCCCGCCTGCTGGAAAATCCGGACCGCCTTATCAGCCTGATTCTCCTGGGCAATAACTTTGTCAATATCCTGGCTTCTGCCATTGCCACGGTGATTGCTCTGCGCCTGATGGGTGAAGCCGGTATAGCGGTGGCCACTGGGCTGCTGACCCTGATCATCCTGGTGTTTGCTGAGGTCACACCAAAAACTTTTGCCACTCGCCGCGCCGAACAATTTGCGTTCATCGCCTCGGCGGTATACCAGCCACTGATGGTCATAACCTATCCACTGGTTGCTGCGACAAATTGGATCAGCTCGCGCATTCTTAAACTGCTTAACACGGACGCTATCCCTACCGAGCACGAGCATCTGTCCAGCGAGGAGTTACGCACGGTGCTCAATGAAACCGCAGGCTTAATTCCTCAGCGTCATCGCGACATGCTGCTCAACATTCTCGATCTGGGCACCATGTCAGTGAACGACATCATGGTGCCTAGAAATGAAATTATTGGCATTGACCTTGAGGACCCATGGGACGATGTACTCAGGGAAATCAGCGACAGCCCGCACAGTCGTCTGTTGGTCTTCCGAGAAAACGTCGACAATGTTGTTGGGTTTATCTATCTGCGAAAAATGCTCGATGCACTGCGCTCGGGCAATATCACGTTGCAGTATTTAGAATCGGCCATCCGGGATCCCTATTTCATACCCGAGGGCACCACGCTAACCGTCCAGCTGCTCAATTTCCAGCGGGAAAAACGCCGTGTGGGATTGGTCGTGGATGAATACGGCGATATACAAGGCATGCTAACCCTGGAAGACATCCTTGAAGAGATTGTTGGCGAGTTTGACAACGATCCGCAAATAACACCTGCCGAGATCCGCCCACAACCCGATGGCAGCTTCATCGTTGATGGTGCTGCGCAAGTGCGCAATCTCAACAAGTCGCTAAACTGGTCTCTACCTTCTGAGGGACCAAAGACACTCAACGGTATTGTTGTCGAACACTTTGAAAGCTTCCCACCCAAAGGCGCTGTTTTTACATTCAATGGGCACCCCATGACTATCCTGGCTGTTGAGGACAATAAGGTCCAGCAGGTTAGAATTGAACCTGCCACGCACAGTGAAGGTGACGAGCAAACCGGTCAATCACAGGCGGCAAATGGCAGCTGACAATCAGCAGCCATTAGCGTGGGCTCCTCTGGCTTCTACCCAGTTAGTTTCGCCACCGTTCGGGCCGCTAACAACCCGCAAACTGCCAATCACTGTTGCCCGTTGTTGCCTACTGCTGGGGCACGCCAGTACACCTAGAAGCACACGCTCA
>CALKXZ010000222.1 GCA_938003775.1 uncultured Granulosicoccus sp.
CACAAGACTCTACACCTGTAGAATGGCTGAATTCCTCACAAGACTCTACACCTGTAGAGTCACCCGAATGCCGGTGCTAATCAATCCCTGAGATGTGCACAGTTGTACCCGTACTATTTATAGTCTTGTTGAGCGTATCGGTATCCGATGCCTGAGCCTCTACTTGTGCATCAAGTTTGGCGAACAAAAGATCGGTTTTCTGGATATGCATCTGTAACGCAATCGGCTTAGCCAACAACAGTGCGGGCGGCTGGTTCACACGCTCGGCAGTGGCCGAATCTGTCCAGCGCTCATGCTCCTTTTCCAGCAACGGTGTGGCCAGGTTAAACAGCGCAGGCAGCAGAGCGAACACGCAAGCTCCGGCCAGTTTTTTTGTGAATCGAAGACGCGTGCTCAGCGATAAGGTAGCGTAGGAAAATAGAACAATGAGTATTGCATGGGATCCATTGACCAGTACTGCTTCTGCCGTATCCGAGTCCAGATTGAAGCGAAGTAAATCCACCAGAAGTGTCACCAGCACAAAAATCGCGAAACTGACACAGACGAGCAACCAGTGAAGCTTGGCGTAGGTTTTATGCCGAAATAGTTTACCGACAAAGCTTGCCAGCAAGCACCAGACGATGGCAATGATGCTGAACCCCAGAAGATCACCTGCCAGCATTTCGCTCGTCGCTTCGGCGGAGTTTACGTAGTATGCTGAACCGATCACACCAGCAGCTGCGGCTAGAGATGCTGCGAACACCCATGAAAATCGACCGAATATGCGCGAAGCAAGGTGTACAGAATCCAGCCTTTGAGCGGGCGCGACGGCAGCTTCGGTGTCATATAACGCAACGGATGAGTCGCCGATTGTTATCGCTGAGCCAAGCGTATACGGGGATTCAACCTCAATGCGTCTCTTGATCAGACGGGAGCCGTTTTTGGTACCCAAGTCTGATACCTGAATAGTTCCGTCCTCTGTCATTGACAGCTGCAAGTGACATGCATCGATGTACTGGTCTTTGACGATGACGTCATTGTGCCAGGCTCTACCAATCAGTACAGGTTTGGATGGACTCAACGATACCTTGTGGATATATTGTTGACCGCTTGTCTCTGTCACCACGACAAAGCTCATAGTGATTGCTCCAGGAAGCGTCGATTCATCTGCTGTATCTGGTCTTTTTCAACAGCAGACAGTGACAGATGTGCCTTGAATACTTCCTTACCGGTATGGTGCAAACTCAGAATGAGAGAATCATAAAGGCCCTGCATTTTTTTGTAAGCGCGGATGCAGGTGATGACCCGATGGTAGCTGTCTGCTTCGCCGTTCTGGCCGTCAATAAAGTCTGTTTCACAGACATAATTAGTTGAGTTCTCATAGTTAGACCGGTTGTCCGCACTCATGTACAGACTTTGTGCTCTGGAGAACTGCATCTCGTTGAGTTTCACCGACTTCAAGCTATTGAACGTAAAGCGGATCTGTCCTGCGTTTAGATCCGAGCTTATATAGATATCGTCTCCGGCTCTACACCATTTACGAACCACTTCGATGGCGCGCTCCTTATTGGATTCATTGGTATCTCCCCAGCATTGGAAATCGGTTCGTATTTCGCCAAACAACTCTCTACCCAAAAAGTGTTCGCTTTTCCAGCTTGTGTCGAGAAGCTCCTGAATACGAGGCCGTTGCCAGGCGGATATTTGCTGGGCTATCTCGGTTTCAAATAGCTCGGACGGCACTATTCGGTGTCGTGAAAGCAATTTGCCGATTTTCTCCACCGGTACGAGAAAGCTCAATTGGCTGCCTGCCGTAGCGACATTGACACCAATGACCTCGCCGCTGCGATTTAATGAGGGACCACCGCTCATGCCAGAATTGAGGCTGCCGGAAAACAGGATGCGATCCTCGTAGCTGTGCTCAACCAGACCGTTGGTGGGTCCGGACACCATAACCATGCCCCAGTCACCGGGATTGCCCAGAGCGTAGGCAATTTGACCTCTGGTCAATGTGCGCTCGGCCAGATTAAAATGATCGTTTGTGGCTGCAGGATGCTGTAACACAGCAAGGTCGCTAATGATGTCGAAGTCGAGCAATTCAAGCGGGCCGGTGTCGCCATTGACAGTCACGTACTCAATCTTATAGTGCTCAGGCGAGGTGACGAACTCGGATACTACGTGGTAATTGGTGACTACCCGTCCATCAGCGGTAACCTGAAATCCCGAGCCAATAGCGGATTTACCACCGGCATCCTGTGAGACCACTCGTATCTGAAAGATGTGTTCGTAGGCATCTGAGAAGTCGACATCATTGTTTTGTGCAAACGATGATTGAACTGCAGCCAGGAAGAGAAATGAGGTTCCAAGCGTGAGGGACAACAGTTTTCTAAAGCACATAGCGAGTGTTTTTGATTCGAACAGGCCAGAGCTGACCAAGTTCTTTGCTCCTTTAACTTATATCGGTTCTCTTTATGCCTCCTGAACGGCATACACAACAAACTGTAAGTTACTCACGAAAATGTGTGAGTAATCCCTGTTGCGCAATCTAGAAGCCTTCACTGAGTAATCGCTCTTCCAACGGTAGGCGCAGCGTGTCGCGGGCAACTTGGAGCCCCATGGTCATGGTCATATCGCCCGATCCATCAACGCGCATGACCACCAGCGAATCAGACGTGTTTAGTGGGGGATTCGGGTAATCAATAGGTCGTTTTTCATAGTTATCCCACAGTGCTGCACCGTTTACGTACATCACATATTGATAGGCACCACCTAACCGGATTTTGGTGTGTGGGTCCCATTCGACGACCCGCTCAATGGGTAACACTACAAGAACCGAACTACCTTCGGGTATGTTTGTGCCAAGGCTCATGCCGTTTTGTGTTCGGTTAACCAGCTTCCATGTCAGTCCAAAGGAATCGATCGCCCCAGGGGCGGGTGTTGCTGCCAGAGATACGGATTTGGCCAGGGTGTCTGCTTGCTGTATCGGTATGGGCGAGGAGACCAGTAATTGCTTGACTGTATAGTCAAGACGTTCCGACCATCCGTTTTCATCGATTTGCTCCTGTAACTGCAGTTGCAGGGTGGAAAGTACCTCTGCATAGCCAGGATCGTTGTGGACAGTTTGTGTCTCCTTAGGGTCAGTGTTCAGATCGTACAGCTCAATGTGATCGCTATCCTTGAGTGAAACTATATATTTATAACGATCTGTCCTGATAGCCACTTGCCAGTCGTCGTAGGTTAAGAAGATTTCCTTACGCCAGGAGTCTTTTAATGTGTCAGTTGAGTTACCGATTTTTACAGCATCAACTAATGGCTTCAAGGTTCGCCCGGTCATGGTCAATGGCTGGGTAACACCGGCGTAATCCAGTGCAGTGGGTGCAATATCAAGTGTGCTGACCAAACCATCAAACCGTAACCCTCTATCGTCTTGCCCGGGGAAATCGATGAGAAAAGGAACTCGAATCGGTTCCTCGTAGACCATGTGCTTTTCCGTTAGCCCGTGATCACCCAGTGAGTACCCGTTATCGCTGGTATAAATAAACAGGGTATTGTCTTCTTTGGCACGATGAACAGTTGCAGCTCGCAGTGTGCCGATAGAATCATCGAGTCCAAGAATGGCTCGGTAATGGTATTTGATATATTTATCCCAGCTGTTGTCAAAACAGTTCAGACCACAATGGAAATTGTCCATTCCCAGCCAATCTTTTACCGCCTTGAGCTTCCCACTGATGCTGAAGTTCTCCTCGTAGGTGTCAGGTTTCGGGATGTCGACATCCTCAAACGCATTCTTATGCCGTGCGGGGTGCTCAAAGTGTAGGTGTGGTGCTTTCAAACCAACCATCAGAAAAACAGGCTTACGCGAATTTTTATGAGCTTGCATAAACAGATCAGCTCTGGCTGCCAACACATCATCCGCATACCCGGTATAGGCCCGAGCCTCGCCATTGACGTGTACAACTGGGTCATAGAAATCACCTAACCAGTCGAAACTTTCCCAATGATCAAATCCGGTTTTAGGTTTTGCACCATCACCCAAGTGCCATTTTCCGATGTAAGCGGTTGTGTATCCGGCTGCCTGTAAGTCCTCTGCAAAGGTACGCTGCGTTTGTAAAAACGAATTATTTCGCCACGCAATACCCGGAGCACTGGCTAAATGTGGTTCGCGGCCTGTTAGGATAGCGGCCCGCGATGGTGAACAGATAGCGACAGGTACGAACGCTTTGTCCATCTTGGCGGCAGACTGTGCAAACGCATCCAGGTTCGGTGTATTAACAAATGGGTGGCCTTCACCACTCATCAGGTCCCATCGCATATCGTCAGCAACCACAACGACAATATCCGGGCGAGGGTCTACAGGTCCCTCAGACTCAGCAACGATGGCCTCCAGTTCACCGGCATACAACGGCGATTCCTTATGCTCGTTGTTGTGAGCGTTTTGTCCGCAACCGGACAGTGCTAGTGCAAGATAAACCAGCATGCAACTCAGTGTTGGCTGCTTGAGTTGTGTAAAGCACTTACTTGTGTAGATCACGAGACTTGTGTTGAGAGGGGAGATTGTTCCCCGAACACAGCATATTTTGAGCCAGAGGGATAAGCGATTGACTCGGTCTCTATTACGGACGAATAAATGACGCTAACGGCTCTCCGGTTTTGGCGTGACCACAGTGCCGCTGTTGTGCGTCACTGCATGAACCGAGCAATATCTGCCAAGCTCTGCGCGCGCATGTCATCACCGTTCTTCCAAGCCTTGTGCCAGGACGCGATTTGTTGCAGACACTCATCCAGAGACCAGACCGGTGACCACTTGAGCAATTGCCGGGCTTTGGAGCAATCGAGTTTTAACTGCTGGGCTTCGTGTGGTTGTGCACCGGGCGCTAATTGCCATTGCGATTGACTGCCGCATCGTGTTATCAGTTGATCGACTACCCACGATACACTGCGTGCGTCTGAATCATCAGGGCCAAAGTTCCAAGCCTGTGCCCAATACTGCCCATCTTCGTGCAGTCGCTCAGCAAGCATCAAATTAGTCCGGTTTCATTGTCTGCTGTACGAATCTTCTCCGTTGCGCTTCTGGCCGGCGCTTTTGTCGGGGGTTGCGCTGTTATTGATCCTGACGAACAAGCGCGACAGGCCGAACAAGCCC
>CALKXZ010000223.1 GCA_938003775.1 uncultured Granulosicoccus sp.
GCAGGCAACGGCCGCTGTACAACAAACTTTATAGGAGGACATCTACTGGTTGTGAAAGGTTGCAGAATTTGATTTTTGCGAAGCGTACAGCTTGTTATCTGCGCGTATAGAAGAGCGACAAACTGTGGCCGTTCTGGTCGCGGACCGACAAAACTCATGTCACCCTTCAGCACATTGAGTATTTGAGGCAGTTCATCAATTCGGGTTTTACGAATAAAATTACCCACAGCTGTAACGCGAGAGTCGTTTTTAACCGCCCATTGAGCCACCCCACCGCTTTCTGCATTGATCGACATGCTGCGAAATTTAAGTACTTCGAACGGTGCTCCCAAATACCCCACACGTATCTGCTTATAAAAAATGGGGGCATCCCAACCATCCTCCAATTTTATTGCCAAAGCACCAATAAGCATAAAAGGCCAGGTAATGGCCAAGATGAGTAGGCTGGCGATAATATCGAACAAGCGCTTGGACACATCACGAAATGCACCCCGTTCGAAACCGTCTGAGTAAATCAGCCAGTCTGGGCGCAGAATATCCAGCGGTAATTTTCCCTGCTCGCGTTCGAAAAAGCTGAGAAGATCAATGATATCCAGACCGTGCAACTTGCATTCAAGCAGCGCTTCAAGCGGCAAACCAGACCGTCGCTCATCGGCGGCCACGACAATCTCGTCCACATTATGTGCAATGGCGTAATTTAATAGGGTGTTCTCGCCCAGATCGACAACCAAGCTTGAGTCGACAGCCACTTGTGTATCCGTGATTAGCGGCACATAACCCACCACACGAAACCCACGGCGATCCACACGACGTCTCAGCCGTCTGGAGATCGATGCCGCTTTATCACCGGCGCCCAGCACCAACACACGGATTTTCAAAATATCCCGGTCTACATAGTAGAAAAATATAGGCCGGATGGTGCCAACCATAAAAAAGGCAATGATAATGGCTAACCCAAAGACACCTCGCCCCAGATACAGCGGCGGTATTAGGTAGTACATCAAGGCCAAAATTGCTGCTCCACAGGAAAAACCTATGATAGAGCGCAGAAAAACACCCAGAATCCCACCGCGAAACCGGCTCTGATAGAGCCCCATGGCCATCATGGTGATTGGCATGACAAGGCCAAACAGCACTGATGTTGCAAACGGCGAATTGATACTGTCTATTTCAGTAACCTGGCGACCATCAAACCTAACGTACACAGCCACAAAGACCGCTGTAACGCAGATACAGAACTCAAGGACAGCCAGCAACAGGAATGGCACCCGTAAATGCAACTTGAAAAATTTGAACGTACCCAATGCGAAAAAGCCATTCCTAGGTTAATTAGCCCGCCATTGTAGAACACGACGAGCATCGGGGCGTGATCGCCATGACACAAACAGTTTCTTTTGCTCTATTTCAGATCAAAAATGGTGTCTGCTCTGCAGTTATCGCCACTTGTCATTGAAATAGTTCTCACCGACAGACTCTGTACAAATGGCAGCCGCGTTATCGTGCAGGCAAACACGTATAATCAGCGGTCGCCAGGCGCAGTCCTGCGATCAATGCGCAAACTCCACGGGAAATGACGTTAACTGAATGTTTCAGATAGATCAAAATGACACGATTGCCGTCATTGGGCTGGGTTATGTCGGGCTACCCCTTGCCGTAGAATTTGGCAAAACCAGCCCAACCATCGGTTTCGACATACACGAAGCACGGATAGAGGAACTCCAGGCTGGGCACGATCGCACACTGGAAGTCTCAACAGCGGAAATGAAGGAGGCCACACAGTTAAACTACACCAGCACGCTTGCTGATCTTGCCCGGTGCAAGGTCTTTATCGTGACAGTGCCAACGCCCATAAATCAGCACAAACAGCCAGATCTGACTCCACTGATTAAGGCCAGTGAAGCTATCGGCAAGGTTTTGCAGGCAGGCGCTGTCGTTATTTATGAGTCCACGGTGTACCCCGGTGCCACTGAAGAGGTTTGTGTACCGATACTCGAACGTGTGTCCGGTATGGTGTTCAACAAGGACTTCTTCGCAGGCTACAGCCCTGAACGCATTAACCCAGGCGATAAAGAACATCGAGTCAGTAACATCATGAAGGTCACCTCTGGCTCCACCCCAGATGTGGCCATTGCTGTGGACACACTGTACAAACGAATCATCAAAGCGGGAACCCACCTGGCCAGTTCCATAAAGGTTGCTGAGGCTGCCAAGGTCATCGAAAACACCCAACGTGACTTAAATATTGCGCTGATCAACGAACTGGCATTGATCTTTGACAAACTGAATATTGATACATTAGAGGTGCTTGAGGCTGCCGGTACGAAATGGAATTTTTTAAATTTCCGCCCAGGCCTAGTGGGTGGACACTGCATCAGTGTCGATCCTTACTACCTAACGCATAAGGCGCAAGAGATTGGTTATTACCCACAGGTTATTCTGTCTGGGCGACAGATCAACGACGGCATGGGGGCTTTTGTTGCCGAGCGTGTTATCAAAATGCTGACACGTCGGCGTATCCATGTTGTTGGTGCAAATATTCTCGTACTCGGCTTGGCGTTTAAAGAAAATTGTCCCGACCTGCGCAACACGCGAGTGGTGGACATTGTTCAGGAACTCACCCACTACCATGCCAACGTGCACATTTACGACCCCTGGGTCGATGCCAAAGAGGCGCACGATGAATACGGCATCACACCCATTAAGACACCGGAGCTGGGCCAATACGATGCCATTATTCTGGCAGTTGCACACCAGCAGTTTGTTGATATGGGCAGCGATGCCATTCGCCGCTATGGCAAACCTGAACATGTGCTCTACGATATAAAGAGCATTCTTCCTAAAGACTCCGTAGACGCACGACTCTAAAACCTGACATTCACTCATGAAAGTACTCATTACAGGCACTGCCGGTTTTATTGGCTCTACGCTGGCGCTTAAACTGCTAGCGCGCGGCGACGAAGTCATCGGCGTCGACAACATTAACGACTACTACGACGTTAACCTAAAGCTGGCAAGGCTTGAGCGCGTGAAGGCACACGATGGCTTCACCGAAGTGCGTGGCAACCTCGAGGATGCCAGCCTCATGGAAGAGACGTTCAAAAAACACCAACCACAAAAAGTGGTTAATCTGGCGGCACAGGCTGGTGTACGTTATTCATTGGAAAATCCGCAGGCCTACATTAGCGCCAACGTCATTGGCTTTACTAACGTGCTGGAGAATTGCCGACACACCCAAGTGGAGCATCTTGTCTATGCATCAACCAGTTCGGTATACGGCAACCACACCAATATGCCGTTTTCCGTGCACGATCCAGTTGATCACCCCGTCAGTCTGTACGCTGCCACCAAGAAAGCCAATGAGTTGATGGCGCATACTTACAGTCACTTGTTTCAGTTACCGACCACTGGTTTGCGTTTTTTTACCGTTTACGGTCCATGGGGTCGGCCTGATATGGCGCTATTCCTGTTTACCAAGAATATACTGGCTGGCAAGCCTATTAACGTATTCAACTACGGCAAACACAAGCGTGACTTTACGTTCGTCGATGACATTGTTGAAGGTGTGGTGCGAACCCTGGATCACACGGCAGCACCCAACCCGGCTTGGAACAGCGATGCTCCAGACCCTGCAACCAGCTCAGCGCCATTCCGGGTCTATAACATTGGTAACAATCAACCCATAGATCTTGAGCATTACATCAGCACACTGGAAGGTTGCCTGAATCGCACAGCCGAGAAAAATCTGATGCCGCTACAAGCAGGCGACGTACCTGACACCTATGCTGATGTCAGTGATCTGGTTCGTGACGTAAACTACAAACCCGACACCAGCGTTGAAGAAGGCATCGGGCGTTTTGTCGAGTGGTACCTGGATTACTACAAGGTCTGACCCCTTTTTTAGAAGGGATCAGATCCAGCCTTTGATCCGATACAGCATCAGGGCAACAACCTCGTGCAACCAGATATCGAACTTCACCAGCGCGCTAACCTGCGGCATCCACGACGACAAGGGGACGTTATTTAGCGCCTGAATATCCACACTGACCGGACATACCTGGATACCGGTATCGCTTAGCACGTGTCGCAACGCACCGACGGCTCGCGGCATATGCGCAGCAGAACTTACCAATCGCACTGCACCTTGAACCTCTTCGTTTAACAGCAGTTTGGCGATATTCAACACATTCTCTCGCGTACTTGCAGACTCAGACTCAGTCATGATGCGATTTACATTGATACCAAGCTGCTGAAGATAAGCTGACATTACATCGGCTTCGGCAATCTTGCGTAACGCTCCACCGGCCACTATCAGGCGTGTATCAGGCTCCAGATTAGCAAGCTGCGCTGCTCGAGTAACACGGGCATGCGTCGCCTTACTCATTCGATGGAAATCGCTGACAGCCTCAACTCTTGAATCAACCCCACCACCGAGCACGACAAAGTGGCTGCCAGCAGCACAGGATGCGCTGGCGGGGTACTGGTTTTCGAGTGTCGCTATCAATGGATTAACCACATAAGGTGCTGAACTGAACTGAAACACCACGACCCAAATAATCAGTGTTAGCAAGGTCCACAGAAATCTGTTGCGCCGCCTGGATCGCGTTCGCCTTGAACGCTCCCGACTCGCACGCCACAACAACCACAATCCGATAGAGGATGAAAACAAGAACAACAACGCCAGCGGGTCTAGCATCCAGTCCCTTAAAAAACCGGTCATATTTGATCAAGTGAATGTGGGTTGAAAACGATCGCACATGCTAGTCGGTTGAGCGCCGTAAGTGGTGAACCCGTACTTGAAAATCTAATGAGACAGTTCACACTCGAATACAATACAATACTTTCAGCCAATAGCATTAATATATTAAATACTATTACACCATGGGCCACACAGATTCCGCCAATCTTAACCAGCATCGGCAGCTACGCGCATTTTGTCACGCAGCGCAAACAGGGAGCATTTCGAAAGCGGCCGAACGACTGAAATTAAGCCAGCCTTCTGTTTCACTGCAGATCCAAGCGCTGGAAAAACAACTCAATACACTGTTATTTGAACGCTGCGGTCCCAAAATTCGGCTGACACCAGCCGGTGATCTATTGCTAGAAATGGCCCACCCACTGGTCGATGGTTTTGCCCGCCTAGCAGACAACTTCGCGGCACGGCTCGGCGATGTTCACGCAGGTCCCCTGGACATTGCCTCTGGCGAAGCCACATTGCTCTACATTTTGCCCGATGTCATTAAGTCATTTTCTGATGAATTTCCACAAATTGACGTCAAACTGCACAACGTGACTGGTCACGATGGAATGGCGTTGCTACGTGCGGATGAAGTGGATTTTGCCGTGGGTTCGATGATCGATGTGCCCGATGACTTGGTTTACCACCCTATTTATGACTACAAACCAGCATTGATCATGTGTAAGGGGCATGCGCTTGAAAACAAAGAACGCATTACTCTGGAGGATATTAGCCCGTATGGGCTGATCTTACCGCCCAGACACTTGAGTACGTGGAGTGTGGTCGATCTTGTTTTTCAACAACACGGCGTGCCCTACAACGTTGTTTTAGAGGCCGGTGGATGGGAAGTCATCAAACGGTATGTGGAAATCGGCACGGGCATCAGCATTGTGACCAGCATTTGTCTACGCGGATTTGAAAATCTCTCGGTCAGACCTATGGACGACTACTTCCCCAATCGTAGCTACGGGGTCGTGGTACGACGCGGTAAGTTCCTGTCCCCTCAGGCCAAGCAGTTTCTAGAAATGATGGATGGCAATTTCTTTGCGCGCCAGAGCACGCCACCACCGGCCAAGCGCAATTTATCAACCCATACTGAAACGTTGATTACTAATTTATAAGCATGTCGCAGTCCTCGTCCATTACCGCGGCGCCGTTTCGTACAGACAAATCGTCCATGCACGTGATAGTGGGTATGTCCGGTGGTGTTGATTCGTCTGTCGCCGCGCTCGTCTTGCAACAGCAGGGTTACCAGGTCTCCGGTATCTTTATGCAAAACTGGGAGGATGACGACGAGCACTGCACGGCGCGCCAGGATTTCCGGGATGCTGCCTCAGTGGCTTCGAACCTAGGAATAGAGCTCACAACGGTTAACTTTGCTGAAGAATACTGGCAACGGGTTTTTGCCCATTTCCTCGAAGAATACGGTGCCGGACGAACACCAAACCCAGACATACTGTGCAACAAAGAAATTAAGTTTAAGGCCTTTCTCGATCATGCACGAGGTCAGGGTGCTGATGCAATTGCGACCGGGCATTACGTACAATCCGGCGGCAGCAACGATCAAGTCTCACTGTTACGCGGTTGTGATACCAACAAAGATCAAAGCTATTTTCTGTATACCTTAAATCAGGAACAACTCAGACCGAGTTTATTTCCCATAGGTGCAATGGCCAAACCTGCCGTACGTCAATTAGCCAGGCAGGCAGGCTTTCATGTGCACAGCAAAAAAGACAGTACCGGTATCTGTTTTATAGGTGAACGCAAGTTCACCCGTTTTCTAGCAGAATACTTACCTGCCCAGCCTGGTGACATTGTCACCGATCACGGCGAACGTATTGGCCGACATAACGGCTTAATGTTTTATACATTGGGCCAACGACAAGGTCTGGGTATTGGCGGCCAGCCAGGCGCTGTGGAATCGCCCTGGTATGTTCTGGCCAAAGACTTAACAGAGAATCGACTGGTTGTCGGTCAGGGACATAATCACCGTGCTCTGTTCAGAACGCAATTGCGCGCACACGATCTGCACTGGGTGCACACACAGGCGCCAGCGCATCAGTTTCGCTGTACAGCTAAAGTGCGCTACCGCCAGCAGGACCAGAGCGCCACTGTCACCCTAGACCGGGATACATTGCTCATCGATTTTGATGAGCCTGTCCGAGCAGCCACACCCGGACAGTCGCTAGTGCTATACGATAACGACCACTGCCTAGGAGGCGCTGTTATCAGCGATCTTGAGACGATTTAGACAACACGGTAACAGACAGAGCACCCTATAATTAAACACATGACAAGCTTGGCAACAATTGAAAACCAGACACTGGCTCTGGGCGGAATTTTCCAGTCCGTGCACCTGTGCAAGACACTGGCAACCACTGGCACCTGCGACTCCGATGAGCTGCAAGGCACCTTGCGTTCTATTCTGACGCTCAATACAGATCGCGTTATTGATGCCTACGGTGGCAATGCAAACAGTATTGCCCGCGGGTTGCGGGTGCTGAAAAATCAGCTCGGTGGTAACAATGAGGCGCGAGATTTGGATATTGCTCGTTATGCATTGGCATTAATTCAACTGGGCAGTAACATCCTCAACGACGACAGCACTATTGAACAATTGCGCATCGGTATCAGTCGCACGCAATCCATGGATCTTGCCGTCGATGACGCAGCGATGATCAGCAACTTTGCCAACCTGTATCGCAGCAGCATCAGTCACCTAAGCCCGCGCATCATGGTCAGTGGCGATCCGGATTTCTTAAACGATAACAACATTGCCTCAACCATCAGAGCGTCCTTGCTCGGTGGCTTACGTTCAGTTGTTTTGTGGCGACAGTGTGGCGGTTCGCGACCCAAATTGGTGCTCAGCCGCTCTCAATACATCAAGCAGGCTGACACGTGGCTCGCCCCCTAACCGTCGGTACAGTCTTGGGTTAATGAGCTAACTGGCCAACTGAATAGACACAGGAATATCTTTGAATTTCACCTTGGCATCGTCGGCTGAATCCTGAAACTCAGCAATCTCGTTAAAGTTCAGGTAGCGATAAACCTCGTCGCCCATGGCATCAAGATCTTTGACGTAACTCATGTACTCCTCTACGGTGGGTAGTTTACCCAACAACGCCGCCACTGCCGCAAGCTCTGCAGAGCTCAAATATACGAACGCCCCAGCACCTAATCGATTGGGGAAATTGCGCGTCGATGTTGAAACAACTGTGGCCCCAGGTTTGACTCGCGCCTGGTTACCCATACACAGTGAACAGCCTGGTATCTCAAGTCTGGCGCCGGCAGCACCAAAGATATTGTAGTAACCCTCTTCCTTAAGCTGGTGTTCATCCATGCGAGTTGGTGGTGCAATCCATAACACGGTATCCACGTACTGACCGGATTTCTCAATCAGCTTTCCAGCGGCCCGGTAATGACCGATGTTAGTCATGCAGGAACCTATAAAGACCTCATCCACGGTGTTACCTTGCACCTCGGACAATGGCTTTACGTCATCCGGATCGTTCGGACAGGCTAGCAGTGGCTCCTTGATTTCATCGAGGTCAATCTCGATGGTCTCAAAATACTCGGCATCCGCATCAGCCTCCAGAAGACTCGGGTTAGCCAGCCAGTCTTCCATTTTACGCGCTCGTCGTTCGAGTGTTCGGGCATCGTCATAACCCTGATCAATCATCCAGCGAAGTAGCGTAATGTTGGATGTGATGTATTCCTTCAATGGCTCTATGTCCAGCTTGATGGTACATCCACCGGCTGAGCGCTCAGCGGTTGCGTCGGCCAGTTCAAAGGCTTGTTCAAGTTTCAGGTCCTTAAGCCCTTCTATCTCAACGCAACGACCCGAAAACACATTCTTCTTGCCTTTTTTCTCAACGGTCAACAGACCGCGCTGCAGGGCCGCATAGGGAATGGCGTTGACCAGATCACGCAGTGTGATCCCCGGCTGCATGGTACCCTTGAATCGCACCAGAACCGACTCAGGCATATTCAGTGGCATAACCCCCACTGCCGAAGCAAACGCCACTAACCCGGAACCGGCTGGAAACGATATACCCATCGGAAAACGTGTGTGCGAATCACCCCCGGTACCCACGGTGTCGGGTAGCAACATTCGATTCAACCAAGAGTGAATAATGCCATCGCCAGGTCTGAGTGAGACACCGCCGCGTGTGGACATGAAATCGGGTAACGTATGATGGGTATCTACATCAATTGGTTTTGGATAGGCAGCCGTATGACAAAAAGACTGCATGACTAAGTCTGCAGAGAATCCCAGGCAAGCCAAGTCTTTGAGTTCATCACGTGTCATAGGACCGGTGGTGTCCTGCGACCCAACGGTAGTCATTTTCGGTTCACAGTACTGGCCCGGTCGCACACCGTCTGTGCCACAGGCTTTACCGACAATTTTCTGAGCCAGTGTGTAGCCCTTACTGCTGGGGTCATTTGTACCCGGTCGTCTGAACACCGAACTGAACGCTAAGCCCAGTGACTCGCGGGCACGATCAGTCAATCCACGCCCTATGATTAGCGGAATACGGCCTCCAGCTCGAACTTCATCGAGTAACACGTCGTTGCCGTATGTAAAGGTACTGAGCACCTCATCCGAGTCATGGCGTGTAACCTTCATGTCGTACGGATAGATGTCTATAACATCACCCATCTCCATACTATTGACGTCGCACTCGATTGGCAAAGCGCCCGCATCTTCCAGTGTATTGTAGAAAATAGGGGCAATCTTAGCGCCGAGTACAAAGCCGCCATCGCGGCGATTGGGGATAAAGGCAATATCATCACCCATGTGCCACAGCACTGAGTTGGTGGCTGATTTGCGGGAAGATCCCGTACCGACCACGTCACCCACATAGGCCAGTGGATATCCTTTTTCCTTCAGTTGTGCGATCGTTTCCAGCGGCTTATCGGTGAAGCCTTCACGCTCGAACTTGAGCATGGCCGTAGCGTGCAGTGGTATATCCGGGCGGCTCCAGGCATCAACCGCTGGCGACAGATCGTCAGTATTGGTTTCTCCGGGTACTTTGAATACGGTTACCGTTATTTTTTGCGGCACATCGTCTTTTGACAAGAACCAATCCGCATCAGCCCAGGACTGCATAACCTGCTGGGCCGCCGCGTTACCCGCTTTGGCTTTTTCTTCCACATCATGGAATGCGTCGAACATCAGTAAGGTGTGCGACAAGGCCTTGGCAGCAGTATCTGCCAGTTCTGAGTCATCTAGCGCTGCGATCAGTGGCTGGATGTTATAGCCACCCAACATGCTACCTAAAAGCTCCACAGCACCGACACGATTGATCAATGGCGAACTAACCTCGCCCTTGGCAAGTGCTGCCAGAAAACTCGCCTTGACATAGGCTGCTTCGTCCACGCCTGCCGGGATACGCTGGCTAAACAGGTGCAGCAGAAAATCTTCTTCGCCCTTAGGGGGTGATTTGAGCAGTTCAACCAGATCAGCGACTGCTTGCGCGTTCAGCGGTTGCGCGACAACACCCTGCGCTTCACGCTCAGCGACGTGTTGACGATAAGCTTCTAACATTTAGTATTCCTCACTATAAAAAAATATCTCAAGACACAGCTCGTTTCTTTTTCGCTGTACGGCTTACAGGCACGGCGTCGCCCCCCTTGAACACGTTGGCTCGCACCT
>CALKXZ010000224.1 GCA_938003775.1 uncultured Granulosicoccus sp.
GTGCCATAGAGGGTGAATGCGTCCAGTATCGGATGCGTGATCAGTACTAGCCATATGGAACACCAAAGCCGTGTGAAGGACAGATCCAGTGTTGACCACAGGAAGCGTTTGCATAGACAGGCTAATGGAAGGCTCAACAGCGACAGTACAAACAGTGAGTGGCTCCAGCTTCGATGGTAGGTGAAGCTCTCTATGGCGTCCTCGTAGGGAACTATTACATCAAGATCTGGCAGCGTTCCCAACACGACACCCAATAGTAGGGCGCGTTTTCCGAGCTGTTTGCCGAGCGTGGTATGTGCCAGCGATGCACCGAGCACAATTTGCGAAACAGAGTCCATAGAATCTCAGCGACAGATGACGAATTCAGCCATAAGCCGCTGAGCCGTGCTTAATTTAATTTATGCGAACCAGGCGCTGACAACACATAAACCACCGAGTGTGCTCAGTCGTGCTTTGCGCGCAGAACGACGGTTAACAATCATGTTGATTCTCCCTGGACCAAAGGTGGTGTCGACAGCTACCTGATGATGCTTGTACGAGACTATGCGCAAAAGGATTTTCTCACCTCTGGTTACCAACGGCCGATGAGTCCGCAGACCGATCACAAACTAGACGATGAGATGCTCTGGTCCGTAGGCAAACCCTGTGATATTGCGGGGCTGGTTCGCACCTTTTTCGATGACCAATATATCGTGTTCGCGGTAGCCACCGGCTCCGGGTTGGCCCTCAGGGATAGTAATCATGGGTTCCATAGATACCACCATGCCAGCTTCGAGCACGGTGTCGCAGTCCTCACGCAGTTCAAGGCCTGCCTCACGCCCATAATAATGACACAACACACCAAACGAATGCCCGTAGCCGAACGAGCGGTACTGCAAAAGGTCGTAGCTGGCGTACAGTTCATTGAGTTCTTTGGCAATATCTGAGCAACGCGCCCCTTCGACGAGTAATTGCTTGCCGCGATCGTGCACTTCACAGTTGATCTCCCAGAGTCGACGTGATGCATCGTCCACCGATCCTGCGAACAGCGTTCGCTCTAGCGCGACGTAATAACCAGCAACCATTGGAAAGCAGTTCAAACTCAGGATGTCGCCATGCTTTATGCGCCGACTGGTGACTGGGTTATGCGCACCGTCGGTGTTGATTCCCGACTGAAACCATGTCCAGGTATCGAGCAATTCTCCATCGGGCCAAGTGTTGGCAATTTCACGTACCATGGCCCCGGTACTTGCCAAGGCTACTTCGTGTTCGGGTACGCCCTCTGCGATGGCGCTGACACATGCCGCACCGCCTAAATCTGCAATGCGCGTCATTTGTGTGATATGCGCAATCTCCTCATCTGACTTGATCATGCGAAGTCGCATGGACGGTGCGGATATATCAACAAATTGAGCCTCTGGGAAGTGGTGTTCAAGTAAGCCTTTGAATTCCACATCTACCTGGTCAAATTCAATACCAATACGGCGCGCCTTACCAATCAACCCCTTAGCCGCATAAAAATAATTATCGTGCTGCCAATCGGTGTATGTCACGTTATGGCCCGCGGTGCGACGCCAAGGCTGCCCACCATCTATACCGGCACTGATACTCGTGACGGAATTTGCATCGATAACCAGACCATAGCGCCGGCCAAAGCGGCAGTAGAGAAAATCCGATAGATAACAGATATTGTGATAAGACGTGAAAAGACAGACGTCGATATCTAGCGACGCCATTAAGTCGCGTAAGGCACTTTGCCGCCGGGTCATCTCCTGAACAGTGAAGGTCGGTGTGGCTCGTTCACCGTTTTCGGTGTAATCAACAAGGCGTGGCATACTCAATGATCTGGTTCTCGTGTTTGGATGTGCTTGCGGATAATGACGGCGGGTTAAGCGAGGGTCAAGCTGGGCCTGCTCGTCAACTGTTCCGGTTGCGACGTTGGTTATTTTTTGGCCGTGCTGATTATCTGGTCTGGGTGCTTGATGAGTCAGTCGATGAGGTTAAGTTCTGGCGATTGCATCGATTCCATCACCATGTAGTCTAATAATTCCATTAAAGCGTCGTTACTAACGGGTTTTTGCAACATCAACAGATCCGGGTAGCGGGTCGCCAATCTACCGTCTGACAGTGACTCACCGGTTATTAAAGCAATGGGAATATGAGTATGGTGAAGGCTCATTGAATCCACGACAGTCAGCCCACTGTCGTTGTCCTGTAGGCGCAGGTCGATCAACATGGCGGAGGGTTGGTTGTGTGTTAGAAATTCCAGCGTGGCTTTGGAGGTTTCGGTAATGGTGACCTTGCACCCGACGGCGGTCAGATACGCGGATACACTTTGTTGCACTGCCTGTTCGTCGTCCAGCAGATGTACCCAGAAGCCATCAGGCAATGTCACAACGGCAGGCTCTGTGGCTAACGGTGTACGTGCTCGAGACACTTGTTCGTTGGTGCAGCGTTGCAGGGTGATGGTCACTTCGGTCCCTTTTCCCACCTTGGATTGCAACGTGAGCTTATGTTGCAGATTCTTGACCAGCCGTTCAACAATAGACAGCCCTAATCCCATGCCACGCCCTTTGTCGCGTCCCGCATTGGCAATCTGGTAGAACTCTTCAAATACCTTATCAGAGTCGCAATCATCGATACCAATCCCGGTGTCGACTATGGATAAGGTGACCGAATCTTGCAGTAAGGTGGCGCACAATCTGACATGACCCGTGTCGGTGTATTTGATGGCATTGCCGCAAAGGTTTCGAATAATCTGCGACATCATGGTCGGGTCGGTTCGCACAAAAATTGACTCAGGGACGTC
The DNA here is from genome assembly GCA_938003775.1 of uncultured Granulosicoccus sp. Taxonomy (GTDB): domain Bacteria; phylum Pseudomonadota; class Gammaproteobacteria; order Granulosicoccales; family Granulosicoccaceae; genus Granulosicoccus. The sequence continues at coordinate 2,789 of CALKXZ010000224.1, forward strand.
GTTGATCAGTTTGATTTTTTTATCCTCCGCAAGCTTTTCCATTTCCAACATAAGCGTTGCCACCAATAACGAAAGATCCACACTACGAATACTGGGTTTGATAGAACCAGAATCCAGTTCTGATATATCCAGCAAGGCATTTAATTGCGAGGATAGCGAGGTCACCGCGATGTTCATGTTGTCAACGATATCGCGAGATTTTGCATCAAGATCTGAATGTTTGAGTGCGGCACCGAATAGATTGAGCACGTGTACCGGTTGGCGTAGATCATGACTGGCTGCGGCAATGAAACGCGTCTTGGACTGACTGCTGGCCTCGGCATCACTTTGTGCTTGTTCGGCAATTTGCAGCGCATCGGACAGGTGCTGTGATTGTTCCTCAAGTTTCTGGCTTGATTCAATAGATAGGGCGAACGCATCAAACATAAACTTGCCGTTCATCAACAGCGTTAAGCCAACGATGATGATTGACACACCTACGGCTATTGCTAGCGCTGTGTGAACCAATTCATCTAGATTCAGAATCCATAAAAGCGCTAATGTACCCAGCAGTGGCCCAATGTAGCAAAGAAGCAAAGGACGATAACCAAAATTGGTACTGTGTGATGCCGTGCAAAGACCGAGCAGTATCGCTGTTAACATGGCCCGCTCGAAAGTACCAACGTGCTGAAAGAAAAACAGAACACAGGCTGTGGTACAGCCGAGTATGAACGTAAGTACTACGGCGATCTTTCTTTTACGTAACGCACTCAGTTGTGTGTGCTGGCAGATATAACGCAGCACCGCTACGCGTACAAGGATCACTGTGCAACTGGCCAATGCCCAGATCTGTAAAAGCCTGGCATCAACTTTATTATTCAACAACAGCCAGGTCAGCAGGATAGCCAGCATCAGTGGTACAGCGGCCCGAGCACTGTTACGGCTGCAAATTTGCAGTAGTTGGTCGCTGACTCTGTCGGAAATCTGGTACGCAGGCGTCATATCATTACCAAAGGCGGCGAATAGCAGGGCATTGATTAGTATTACATACGCCGAGCGTGACTGGCTTCTGGTCAAAAGTTCAGTGGCAGCATTCGCTTATCAATCATTCACGCTGAACGACACCCGTCGCGGATAGATACTCCTGACAGAGTATGAGACTGGTAACGACAATCGGACAAAGCACGTTTATGACTCTACAGGCTCGTAGGAAGGAGACAACCTTTTAGTCACCCGAACCCATAATGAGCACGTTCATTGGATTCATCGACATTAAAAACACGTTGGAAGTAGGAATGGCGACTGTCGATAAAGCCGATCAAGGCAAGAATTTCCACTAGGCGGGGCACAGCTTGTAGGTGCGCATAATCCTGTATTGAATATCGGTGGCAAGGGCAACACCCCGATTGGACTTAAGCGAGTTCGGATTTTTTCAGCCGGAAATTACCACCAACGTACCGCCAGATGGAAACACCGATTCTCACGCAGTCATTTTCCATGATTGGATCAGCCTGGTAGATCTGCAGACAATCAGTGCCAAAATTACGACGCGGCCGGTTGTGACCGTGGCTGTGCCGAACAGTGCGAATACCGGAGGAATAACATTCTCACCAATACCCTCACCAATACCGATGTGGCGCGGATTAGGCGCTTTTTAACATGGTTGGGCTCGCCGCCTGGTCTCGCGGAAATGATTAATGATGGAAGTGACCACCGAAAGTACACGCGAATAGGGAGCCATTAGTACAGGAGTTTAATTAAAAGGGAAAGGAAGATAATGTTATTCTAAGAGACAGCGGCTTACCTTGGCAATTGGCTCTATAATATATTGGTTCTCAGCTCCACACTTATGATAAAAATACTTTTTTTTTCTCCAACCGAAACGAATTACATCTATGCCAGACGATGTACGTCGTAGACACACACATGCATGCATATCGATCCTTACAATCATTCCCATTCTACAATAGCATAGACACTGGTATCATTTATGATAAGGAAAACAAAAATAAATACATTTTTCTTTATTATTGTACGATGACCATTTCAGGGCATGCTTTTCCATCAAAGAGTATGCCTAAAAGATTTTAAAAAATTACGCCTTTTTTCACGTCAATCGGAATAAGTGATAAGAAGTAAGTACCGGCTGTGCAGCTGTGGCTGTATTTACACCCGACCCACAAACTTAAGTATATATGTATGCTCAACAGCACGCGAGTTTGTGCGTGGGTGTACATGTTTGATAGCAGCTAGCATAGTTTGCCTGATTGATGCAAGCGAGACGAAGAAGGAATGATGACCTTAGATCATGGTATCAATTGTGGATTCGGTTTCTTAAGCAAAGGCAAACACCATTTCCATTAGAAACAACAAAGATGATGTGATATTGTATTCAGCAACGCTAGAATACTTGGCATGGGGATACTTTGTAATTGGAGGTCAAACTTTTTTCGCCTTTAATGGGTGGCTCTTTGGCTTTCATTTTATTGTTTGGTTTATTAATTCTCCATTTAAAAACTCTTATTTGTTATGTATGAAAAATTAACTCTTCAACTTTGTTCGAACAATATCTTCGAGCTAGGGGTTGACCCAAAAAAGGGGGAAAAAGTTTCGTATAAGTATGGAAACCTTGGACAAGGTCGTCTGAAGAAAGTAGCTCATTGTAACGCAAGAGTTTCTGGCACGGTAGATTGCCTGGAATACCGTTGCAGCAGCTGCGGTAAAAGCCACAGAACTGACTGGCCAACAATCTAGCTGTCTGTTATTCCAAGCTTCATTGAGTGCCAGCCAGAAATAGCACAATAGCAAATGGTACTGTATTGTGGTAGCA